>NZ_JBFUIT010000031.1:0-23448 GCF_056401735.1 Luteibacter sp. P4_D7_3 | reverse complement strand
GCTGGGACAACGCCGTGATCGAGAGGATCTTCAAGACGCTCAAGTACGAGTGGGTACCTGAAGGAGGCTACGCATCTATCGCCGAGGCCGAGAAGGAGCTGACCGACTTTCTGATCTACTACAACCTAGAACGGCAACACTCGCGACTAAACGACATCCCGCCAGTGCTCTTCGAGCAACTGGCGGCTCAGGCTCCTACACCGGTGTCCAGAAAAGCTTGACCACTGCAATTCATCGGCGATGCCCTTGCTGCTATCTTCAAACCCGACCACCGCCAAGGACACGGTTTGAAGCGATTCCTCCGCTACACCCTCATCCTGGTCGCATTCATCGCGGCCTTCCTCGCGTTCGTCGCGATCAGCGCATGGCCGAACATCGGCACGCTGCCCGACGCCGTGCAGACCGCGCGCGACGCGAAGTCGCCCGAGTGGCATAACGGCAAGTTCGAAAATCCGCTGCCCATGTATACGAACGTGAAAGGCGGCGCGTTTCAGATGTTGAAATCGGCGCCCGGCGAAGAGCCCGACGCGCCCGTTCCGACGATGGACTCCTCGGCGCTGTACAAAGTGCCGCCGGCATCCGGCCTGCGCGTTACCTGGTTCGGCCACTCATCCATGCTGCTCGAGATCGACGGCACGAACATCGTCGTCGACCCGCTATGGAGCGAGCGCGCCTCGCCCTTCTCCTGGCTCGGCCCGAAACGTTGGTATGAACCGCCGGTTCCCATCGACCATCTTCCCCATGTCGATGCGGTCATTGTTTCGCACGATCATTACGACCATCTCGATCGCGCTTCCATCCAGGCGTTCAATGCCCTTGGCGTCCGCTTCATCGTGCCGCTCGGCGTTGCTTCGCATCTCCGTGGCTGGGGCGTACCCGCCGAACGCATCACCGAACTCGACTGGTGGCAGGACGCGAAAGTCGGCAACCTCGACATCGTCTCCACGCCATCGCGCCATGCCTCCGGACGTCTGTCCGCGCGTAGCGACGTGACGCTCTGGACGGGATACGCGCTGATCGGCAAGGAACATCGCGTGTTCTATTCCGGCGATACCGGCTTCAACGATACCTTCGCCGACGTCGGTACGAAGTACGGGCCGTTCGACGTGAGCCTGATCGAATCAGGCCAGTACGACGCCCAGTGGCCGGACTGGCACCTCGGTCCGGAGCAGGCGATGAAGGTGCACGAGGAGGTGCGCGCAAAGGTGCTCATCCCCGTGCACTGGGGCCTTATCAAGCTAGCGCACCATGCGTGGACCGAACCGCCGGAGCGCATCCTTGCCGCGGCGACATGCAGCCATGCGGACGTGCTCGTGCCGGAGCCGGGGCAGGCGGTGGAACCCACGACGCACCCCGTCATCCCTCGCTGGTGGCCACCTCAGCGCGTGGCCACGGCGAAAGAGAAGCCGATCGTCGCATCGACGCACGGCGATCCCGCGCAGAAGTTCGACCTGCCGAGCTGCCCGTGATTGGCAAGCTAGGCGCGCCGGTAACCTTCTGTCGAAACGGAAGTTGTGATGTTGTCATCCCGAGTGTCGGATAATCGCGCTCAGTCCCCCGACACGGAAACCGAATGGATTCGTCCGATCTCATCAGATACTGGCACGCCGTCGAGCTTCTTCAGCCGCAGACCATTCCCGACATCAAGACGAGGGACAAGGCGCACCAGCCTTTCTTTCATGACATGGACCGGGATTCACCGCTTCCCTGGAACCCGTCGAGCCCGTTGGCACGCCAGGAACGGAAGGAAGGCAAGGTCTGGTCGCATCGGTTCTATGGGCACTGGTTCACCAGTGCCGAGGTCGATCGTGTGCTGTGCACGGCTTTTGGTGAAGAACACGGTTACCGTGAGCCGCAGGACCGCGACATCGCCCTCTTCGCATTGCGCTTTACTGAAGACGGTCGCATGGTCGCCGACAGTCTCGTCTTGTCGAGCGCGGCCTGGATGCTGGGGCGGGTGTACAACGGGCAGGATTGGACGCGGGGGTTCGACCTGGCACAGCGGGAGGCGACTCATCTAGCGAAGGAGCACCTCGGTGGCATCGTCGATGGCGATGCGTATCAGGCGCTGATCGATCGTGTGCTTGAACTCGTCGGATTGTCGTCCTTCTTTGCCGAAGACAAACGGCGGACTCGTGTCCTTTCGTTGCCGACCGACCCGAAGAATGCTGGGGACGTCGGCGACGATCCGCTCAACAGCTTTATTCTTGACGACCTGGCGGACGTCGCCTCGCACCTGCGCGAGGGTACGACGAGCGGTCCGCTCAGGGCCTACCTGGCTCGCCACGACGGCGCGCACCGGGTCGATGTCACCGACGATGGCCAGTCGGAATTCCTTATAGATACGCTTCTGCCCGATCGGCATCCCGAGGGATGCTGGCCAGCCGAGGATCACCGCGGCTTGGTGCACGCACAGCAATTGGCGGTGAACCGCATTCTCGGCGAGCTACGCACGACAAGCGGCATTCAGTCCGTCAACGGTCCTCCGGGTACGGGGAAGACGACGATGCTGCGCGACATCATTGCCGCCGTCGTGACTGAGCGCGCGGACGTGCTTGCTTCGCTGCCACGCGCGTCGGACGCCTTCGCGGCGAACGCGCGTCATGAAGTTGAGCAGATACAGGATGGCGGCCGCACGAAGTACTGCTACACGTTCAAAGAAGCCCTGTTCGGTTACGAGATCGTCGTCGCGTCGTCCAACAACGGCGCCGTCGAGAACGTGACCATGGAGCTTCCGCAGCGCGACAGGATCGACACATCATGGCTCGACCCGGACAACGATCACTTCAGCGATCTTGCCGAGTTGCTGGCTGGCCGCCCGGCCTGGGGTCTCGTGTCGGCGAAACTCGGTGCCAAGCGCAACCGCACCGACTTCACGAACAAGTTCTACTACGGCGCCGGCGACCTTCCCCCGATACCTGGGGACGATGGCGCTGCGTCGACGGCACGCAAAGCCCAGGGTTTCAGCGACTGGCTGAAGGAAAAATCTGCGACGACGTGGACGACGGCCACACGCCAGGAAGCCTGGTCGACAGCGGTCAGCCGCTATCGGGCCGCAAAAGCAGCGGCTGCCGACCTGCGGGCCGAAGCGACGGGCCTGGACGTGCGCCTGAAGGAAGCTCGCGAAGCCCGCCGCGGCGAACTGGCGTGCAGGCAGGCAGCAGATCTCGCGACCACCGCATGGCAAAACGCAACGCGTCAGAACGAATCCGCCGCATCGGCTCGCCATGCGCTTCGGGAAGCCGTGCAAAGACACATGGACCGGATTGCATCGCACGAATGCACTCGTCCCGGCTTGCTCGCCAACCTTCGCAGTCTCTGGGGTGCGTATCGCCGCTGGGCGAACGAACGAAGCCATATCCGTCAGGAAGAACGCGACGCGAGGGCGGACCTCGCAGCCTACGACCTTCGCGAGCGTCGACACGAGCAAGCCGTCAGCAGCGCCAGGAAACGCATGGACGAGGCTCACGCGGCGCTCGACGAGGTCACGGCCCGACGCGTTCGACTGCACGCCGAGCTGCTCGCCCTTGCACATCGTCTGGGCGCCGCTCATCTGGTCACCTGGCTGCAGACGGACCGGATCGGCCGCGGTGCCGACATCGAACTGGCGGAGCCGTGGCGCCTGCCCGGTTGGCGCAAGGCTCGCGCGAACGTCTTCATGGAGGCGTTACGCCTGCAACGCACTTTCTTCGAAATAGAGGCTAAGCGCGTCAAGGCGAACATGGATCTGGCGATGGCGATCCTCGCCGGCGGAACGTATCGCGCCACGCCACGCGCAGCGATACGTTCGGCGTGGGCGACGCTATTCATGGCGGTCCCGGTCTTGAGCAGCACCTTTGCGTCCTTCGCTCGCTCCTTTCGCACGCTCGGTGTTAGCGAGATCGGATGGCTGTTGATCGACGAAGCGGGGCAGGCGACTCCGCAGGCTGCCGTCGGCGCCCTCTGGCGTGCGAGGCGTGCCGTCGTCGTGGGCGATCCGTTGCAGTTGACGCCCGTCCTGACCGTGCCCGACTCCGTCCTCGAGCACATGCGTAAGGCCTACGGTGTCGATCCTTATTGGATTCCCAGCAGGCTGTCCGCCCAGGGACTCGCTGACGAAGCAAATCCGGTCGGCAGGATGCTCGGCCCGGAAGGTGCGAAATCCTGGGTGGGCTTGCCCTTGGTAGTTCACCGACGCTGCGACAAGCCGATGTTCGAGTTGGCCAACCGTATCGCCTACGACGGCGCGATGGTCTATGGAACGCTTCCACCCAGGACAGAGACGCTGGCGAGTCTTTGCACCGGCTGGGTCGACGTGACCGGTCGATCGGAGGACAACTGGGTCCCCGCGGAGGGCTTAGCGCTGATGTTGCTTCTCGATCGCCTTGCCGCTGAGGGCGTCGATCCGGCGGATATTTCGGTGATCACTCCGTTCCAAGACGTCAGGAACCAACTCAGGCGCCTGTTGAAAGGAAAGATGGTCCACGGAACGATTCACACCATGCAGGGCAAGGAGTCCAGCGTGGTGATCCTGGTGCTCGGCGGACGATCGGATGCGCCGGGTGCCCGCAACTGGGCCGTGTCCGAGCCGAATCTGCTCAACGTCGCGGCGACTCGGGCGAAACGCCGCTTCTACGTCATCGGTGATCGCAACGACTGGTGTCGTCGCCGGCTGTTCCACGACATCGCCGATCTACTCCCGTCGCCGCCGCCGATGATCGAATCCCGCGCGACTATTCCGGCATGACCAAATGCATCGGCGTCGCGATCAGCGGCTTGYCGGTGCATTCATCGACCACCACCGCCTTGATCGGCTCACCCGTCTCGTCACTGGCCAGATGGCTCGTGGGCGGACCGCCGCCGTTATAGGTGCGGCCCCATTCGCCAATGGCCGCCATGATCGGAATGAAGTCGCGCCCCGCCTGCGTCAGCACGTACTCGTCGCGCGGCGGACGCTCGCTGTAGCGGCGCTTTTCCAAGACGCCGGCCTCGGTGAGGGCCTTCAATCGACGCGAAAGGATGTTCGGCGCGATGCCGAGACTGGTCCTGAACTGGTCGAACTGGCTCATGCCACGGCTGGCATCCCGAAGGATGAGCACGCTCCAGGTGTCGCCCACGAAGGCGAGCCCACGGGAGATCGCGCAGGTACCGGAAGAAAGTTTGTCGATGTCCATTGCATTATGATATCGATGTCACTATCGTATGGCAACCTAGTTACTATCCTTTTGCAACTAACCCATCCGGAGAGACACCATGAGCACTGAAAACAAAGGCACGGCCATCGTGACGGGCGCTTCCTCGGGCATCGGCCAGGTCTACGCGGAGCGCCTCGCCGCCCGCGGTTACGACCTGATCCTGGTCGCCCGCCGACTCGACCGCCTGGAGGCACTGGTCACATCCATCGGCGAGAAGACCGGCCGCAAGGTCGAAGCCCTCAAGGCCGACCTGACCCAGAAGGCGGACGTCGCCCTCGTTGAGAAGCGCCTGAAGGAGGACGCCTCGATCACCTTGCTGGTAAACAACGCCGGCATCTCCCTCGAAGGCAGCATCCTCGATAACGACACCGCTGCCATCGAGCAGCTCATCGCCATCAACATCACCGCGCCGACGGTCCTCTCCGCCGCCGCTGCCAAGGTGTTCAAGGCCCGCGACAAGGGCGGCATCATCAATATCGCTTCTGTTCTGGCATTCGTGCCGGACCTGTTCGACGGCATCTATAGCGGCTCGAAGGCCCACGTGCTCAACGTCACCCTTGGCCTCGCCGCGCAGCTGAAGGGGACGAACGTGCGCGCCCAGGCCGTGCTGCCGGGCGCCACCCGTTCGGAGATCTGGGAGAAGTCCGGCAAGGACGTCGACGCGCTCCTGCCGGGCATGGTCATGGAAACGGCGGACCTGGTCGACGCGGGCCTCCTGGGCTTCGATCGCGGCGAAGTCGTCACCATTCCGCCGCTCGCGGACGAAGGTCAGTACCTGGCCTACGACGCCGCCCGCCTCGCGATGGGCCCGAACCTCTCGCGCAAGGACGTGGCTCCGCGCTACCGCGTGTAACAGCGAACGCCGTTCGCACCGGGCGCCATCCGCTGATCGGGCCAGCCAAGCTGGCCCGATCGGCATGCTTCCGAGTGTGAACAGCGGCTTATCCCACCTTTACACATCGACGCGCACGAATGCGCGCTAAACTACGGGGCTCGCTCGATTCTCTTGCGGTTCGGCATGCCCTCTTTTGTTTTTGGCGCCTTCGGGCTGTCCACGCTCTGGCTACTCCCCCTGCTCTGGCGCATCGGCGCCGCGCTGCTCCGTCGGCGTCGTCCGCCCACGGTCGGCCCGGGAGCGATTCGCTTCTGGTCGGGGTTTGCCCTGGTCCTGCTGGCGAGCACGGCGCTCGAGGGCATCGTGATCTCGCATTACACCGACGATCCTTCCGTCGGTGGTGTTGTATGCCGCTGGCTTGGCACCGCGTTCGGTGATTTCCCCGGCGCCGCCATCACCTCGCTGATCGCACTCGCGACCTTCGTCGTCGCACTGCCCTGGTACCTGGGCGTGCCGTGGTCTGCGGCCATCGTGCGTCTGAACGGGCTTCTCGAGCCGATGGGTGCATTGGCCATCGAAGGCACGCGCCGCCTCATGACGCGCACGGCCTCCCGCGCCACGGGCCGTCGCCCTGCATCCGCCGTGCGCCGTGCCGACCGAGCGCCAGCCGCCCGTCGTCGCACCAAGGTGCCTGCGAAGCCTGCCAACCCAGCGCCGATTGCCAAGCCGGCCCATGCGACATCCACCCGACGCGACGTCCCGCGCGCCGAGCCGAAGAACAACGATCCTGTGCGTCCGTCGGTATCGACACCGGTGCTGCCGCGCCATCGCGTCAAACCCGACACCGTCATTCGTGAGCCGTGGCTCGCACCGCGCGCGCTGGCTTCGGCGTCCCCCGAAAACGACACCGATGAGCGCGACGTCGAGATCCGTCGCGAGCCGGCACGGGTCGCCACGTCATACCGCACGCCAGAGCGACCGGTCATCGCAAACTCCGGACCGGCACGCGCGGAAGAACACTCGTTCACCGCTTCGCGTCGCGCCGAGGAAGAGCGCTTGCCTTACGAGTCGCTCGTGACGTCGTTTGCAGAGCCTGTCGTGCCTGCGGAACCCATAGCGCCCGTCGTCGAGCCGACCATTCCGGCGATCGCCCCCGTCTCGCGCTTCGCCGTGGCAGCCAACGATGCACCGCACGTCGAGCCGCTCCGCACCGTCACGCTGACGCCCGTGAGGCCACTGCGTAACGGCGGCGGTGTCAGCGCCGTCGGTATCCCTCCGTTGACCCTGCTCGCTCCGGCCTCACCCAGCTCGAATGCCGCGCTTGCCATTTCCGAGCAAGATCTCCGCGATACCGGCGAGTTGATCGAGCAACGCCTGCGCGAGTTCAAGGTTCCGGTGCAGGTCGTCGGCGCCTCGGCGGGCCCTGTCATCACGCGCTACGAAGTCGAGCCAGCCGTCGGTGTTCGCGGCAACCAGATCGTCGCGCTGATGAAGGATCTCGCCCGCGGCCTCGGCCGCACCACCATCCGCGTGGTCGAGACGATTCCGGGCAAGACATGCATGGGCCTCGAGCTACCGAACGAGCAGCGACAGATGATCGCGCTGTCGGAGATTCTCGACTCCGCCGAGTATCGCGAGTCCGATTCGCTGCTGACGCTGGCCATGGGCAAGGGCATCACCGGCGAACCGGTGGTTGCCGACCTGGCAAAGGCACCGCACATGCTGGTTGCCGGCACCACGGGTTCGGGCAAGTCGGTTGCGGTGAACGCGATGATCCTGTCGATGCTCTACAAGGCCACGCCTGAAGACGTCCGCATGATCATGATCGATCCGAAGATGCTGGAGCTCTCTGTCTATGAAGGTATCCCGCATCTGCTGGCGCCCGTCGTCACCGACATGAAGCTCGCCGCCAACGCGCTGAACTGGTGCGTGGCCGAGATGGAAAACCGCTACCGCGTCATGTCGGACCTGCGTGTGCGCAACCTCGCCGGTTTCAACCAGAAGGTGCGCGAGGCACGCGCGGCGGGCAAGCCCTTGTTCAATCCCTTCCCCGCGCATCCGGAAGTGCCGGAGCATCTCGACACCTTGCCGATGATCGTCGTGATCATCGACGAGCTGGCCGACCTCATGATGGTGGCCGGCAAGAAGATTGAAGAGCTGATTGCGCGGCTGGCGCAAAAGGCACGTGCCGCGGGTATTCATCTGATCCTTGCGACGCAGCGTCCGTCGGTGGACGTGATCACCGGCCTGATCAAGGCGAACATTCCCACGCGCGTCGCTTTCCAGGTGTCGTCGAAGATCGACTCGCGCACCATCCTCGACCAGATGGGCGCGGAGAGTCTGCTCGGCCAGGGCGACATGTTGTTCCTGCCGCCGGGTACGGGCTATCCACAGCGCATCCACGGTGCCTTCGTCGCCGATGAAGAAGTGCATCGCATCGTCGCGTGGCTGAAGCAGTTCGGTGAGCCGGACTACAAGGACGAGATCCTTGCCGGTCCGCCGAGCGAAGCCATGGACGGTGAGGCGGGCGAAGACGGCATCGATGCCGAGCTCGATCCCCTCTACGACGAAGCGGCGGCCTTCGTGCTGCGCTCTCGCCGTGCGTCCATCTCGTTCGTGCAGCGCCAGTTCCGCATTGGTTACAACCGCGCGGCGCGCCTGGTCGAGGCGATGGAAGCCGCGGGACTCGTTTCGTCGATGGGTATCAACGGCCAGCGTGAAGTCATCGCGCCGGGTCCCTCTGACTAAGCCCATGTAGGAGCCGATTCATCGGCGATGGGTGATGCGRCACGGTTAGGGATTGCCGACGAATCGGCTCCTACAAAGAACACAGCACGCAAAAAAAGGCCGGCCACCGTGAGGTGACCGGCCTTTTCACACGCGACGCTTATTCCTTCGTGAGGAGCTTCAGCGGCACGGCGATCGACTTGTCGACCGTCTGCTTGTCGATCAGCTTCTTTGCCGTCTCGACGCCGAGCTTGCCGATCTCTTCCGGCTGCTGGGCGACCGTGGCGGCCATGGCGCCGCTCTGCACGGCAGTCTTGCCGTCGGGCGTGCCGTCGAAGCCGACGACGAGGATCTTCTTGTTCTTGCCAGCAAGGGCCTGCACCGCACCGAGGGCCATTTCGTCGTTCTGGGCGAAGATCGCCTGGACGTCGGTGTTGCCCTGGAGCAGGTTCTCGCTGACCGAAAGGCCCTGCGCACGGTCGAAGTTCGCCGGCTGCTGCGCAACGACCTTCATGCCGGTGGTGGCGATTTCGTCGTCGAAGCCCTTGCCGCGTTCACGCGCCGCCGAGGTACCGGCGACACCCTGCAGTTCGATGATGTTGCCCTTGCCGCCAAGCTGCTTGGCGAGGAAGTCCGCCGCCATCTTGCCGCCGGCGATGTTGTCCGACGCGATGTGCGACGCGACCTCGGCACCGTCGACGCCGCGATCGAGCGTGATCACCGGGATGTTCGCGCGCTGCGCGGACTGCACGGCGCCCGCCAGCGCCGACGAGTCGGTCGGGTTAAGCAGGATTACCGAGACGCGCTTCTGGATCAGGTCTTCGACGCTGGAGATCTGGCGAGCCGGATCGTCCTGTGCATCGACCACCACCAGCTGCACGCCGGCGTCTTTGGCGGCCTTCTGGGCGCCGTCCTTGAGTTCGACGAAGAACGGGTTGTTCTGCGTCGACAAGGCCAGGCCGATCACCGGCGTACCGGAAGCGGCAGCGCCACCCGCGGTCGATGAAGCGGCGGGCGTGGATTCGCCCGGACCCTGCTGCGAGCAGGCCGCGAGCAGCGTTGCCGCTGCCGCGGCGAGAAAGGTGACTTTACGCATGGTGTATTCCCTCGTTTTGTTTTTTACTGCCGCCTGTCGAGCAGGACGGCGATCAGGATGACGATGCCCTTCACCACCTGCTGGTAGAAAGAGCTTACGCCGAGCAGGTTGAGACCATTGTTCAGGAAGCCGATCAGCAAGGCGCCGATCAGGGTGCCGAAGAGCCAGCCGCGGCCACCGGCCAGGCTGGTACCGCCAAGCACCACCGCGGCGATCGCGTCCAGCTCGTAGCCTGCACCGGCCGTCGCCTGCGCGGAGTACAGACGCGAGGTAAGCACGACGCCCGCGAACGCGGAGAGAAGACCGGAAAGACCGTAGATGGCGAGCTTCATCGGCGAAATACGCACGCCCGAGAGACGGGCCGCTTCTTCGTTACCGCCGATCGCCACGACATGGCGGCCGAACACCGTGCCGCGCAGCAGGAAGCCACAGAGGATGAAGGCGACGGCCATCCACATCACCGGCAGCGGGATCAGGTTGGCGATATAGCCGCCACCGAGCATGGCGAAGCCGGGGTTGGTGACGGGGATCGGGCTGCCCTGCGTATACGACAGCGTGAGGCCGCGCAGCAGGGTAACCGTGCCCAGCGTGGCGATGAATGGCGCCACCCTGCCCCACGAAACCAGTGCACCGTTGACCATGCCGAGCACCGCTCCGAGCGCGAGGCCTGCGCCTACCGAGAGCACCATGCCGTGGCCGGCCGCCATGAGGCCGGCGGTAATCGCACCGGTGAAGGCGAGGATCGCACCCACCGACAGATCGATACCACCGGACAGGATCACGAACGTCATGCCGAACGCGATCAGCGCGTTGATCGACACCTGGCGCAGCACGGTGAGCAGGTTGCCCGTGGTAAGGAAGTCCGGACTCAGCACCGATAGCACGATGAAGAGTAGGAGCAGCCCGATGACCGAGCCGAGGCGCTGGAACAGCGTCTTGGCCTGGCTCCAGTTGAGTTGAAGCGTCATGTCAGTGGCCTCCGGTCGCGGCAGTCATCACGGTTTCCTGGGTGGCACCGTGGGCGTCGAGCAGGGCCGTTGCATGGCCCTCGTGCATCACCAGGATGCGGTCGCTCATGGCGAGTACCTCCGGCAGTTCCGAGGAAATCATGAGAATGGCCACGCCCTGCTCCGCGAGTTGATTGATGATGTGATAAATCTCGGCCTTGCCGCCGACATCGACGCCGCGCGTGGGTTCGTCGAGGATGAGTACGCGCGGTTTGAGTGCCAGCCACTTGGCCAGCACGACTTTCTGTTGGTTGCCGCCCGACAGCGCACTGACATTGAGCTCCATGTCGCGCGTGCGGATCTTCAAGGCGTCGATCAGGCCACGTGTCTGTGTCTTCTCGCCACCGCGATCGACCAGGCCGACATGCGCAGGTACCCGCGGCAGGCTGATGTTCTCGCGCAAGCTGAGGTCGAGCACCAGGCCCTGCGCCTTGCGGTCTTCGGTGAGAAAACCGAAGCCGGCGTGGATCGCCTGGTTGGGGTTGGTCGCGGTCACCACGTCGCCGTCGAGCAGCACGCGGCCTTCGGAAGGCTTGTCGAGGCCGAACAACAAACGCGCCAGTTCGGTGCGCCCCGCCCCCAGCAGGCCGGCGACGCCAAGCACTTCGCCCGAACGAAGGTCGAAGCTCACGTCCTTCACCATGCCGCCGCTGATGTGTTCCACCTGCAGGCGAACCTTTCCCGGCGTGGAGCTGCGGACCGGGAAGCGCGCTTCGAGCGTGCGGCCGACCATCATCTTCACAACTTCGTCGAAGGCCAGCCCCGGCACGGGACGCGTGCCGACGAACTTGCCGTCGCGCAGGATGGAGATGCGATCGCAGAGCGCGAAGATTTCTTCCATGCGATGGGAAACGTAGACGATGCCCGTGCCCTTCTCGCGAAGCGCGCGGATCAGCTTGAACAGGGTGGTCGTCTCGTGTTCGGTCAGCGCGGCGGTCGGCTCGTCCATGATCAGGACGCGCGCGTTCTGGCCGAGCGCGCGAGCAATCTCGACCATCTGCTGCGTGCCGACGGAAAGGCGTTCGACGCGGGTATCGGGGTCGAGCTTTTCCATCCCGACCTGGGCGAGCCACTCCATCGCCTTCTTCGTCATCGCCTTGCGATCCAGCAGGCCGAAGCGCTGGATCTCGCGACCGAGAAACAGGTTGTCCGCGATGCTGAGGGCCGGAATCAGGTTGAGTTCCTGATGGATGATCGCGATGCCGTACTTCTCGGCGTCGGCGGGCGTGGCGATCGAGACGGGCTTGCCGTCGACCTGGATCGTGCCGGAGTCCGGCGCGTAGATCCCCGTGAGGATCTTCATCAGGGTGGATTTGCCCGCGCCGTTCTCACCCATCAAGGCGTGTATTTCGCCGGCGACCAGTTCGAAGTCGACGCCTTCGAGCACCTTCACCGGGCCGAAGGCCTTGTGGATGTCGTGCATGCTGACCAGCTGCGCGGCCATCAGAAGGTCACGCCGGCATGCAGGATCACATTGGCGTACGGCGAGGTTTCGCCGGTGCGCACCACGGCGACGGCGCGTGTGCTGAACCGCTTGAGGTCGTCGTGCGATACCTCATTCACGGGCACACCGTCCTTACCCAGTCGTGCGGCGAGCGCCACCAGTGCCGGATTGTGCGCATGGATCTCGCTGGCGACCGTCACGCTTTCGACGGCGAGCTCGGCATACACGGCCTCGAACACGGTGGCGAAATCCGGCGTACCGGGCAGTACCGCCAGGTCGATGCACGGAACACCGTGCGGAACCGGTAACCCGACATCGCCGATGATCAGCGTATCGGTATGCCCCATCGCGGCGATCACGCGATTGAGTTCCGCGTGAAGCAGGCCACTGCGTTTCATCAATGTGTCTCCAGGAACGCCGTGACCTCGTCGGCACGCGGCATGCCGCCCTGGGCGCCCAGGCGCGAGACGGCGATCGCCGCGGTGGCGCAAGCCTTGCGCACCGCCACGTCGAGGCCTTCGGCGAGGTACACCGCGAGCGCGGCGTTGAAAGTGTCACCGGCGCCGGTGCTGTCCACCGCGTCGACCTTGAAACCGCTCTGGTGCCGCGGCTCGTCGTCCTTGTCGCGGAACCATGCGCCGTCCTCGCCACGGGTCAGCACGACCGGGCAGGGCGCGCGTCGCATGAGCTCGCGGAAATCGGTTTCACCGTCCGCGCCGAGCACGGTGGCGAGTTCGTGCTGGTTCGGCGTGAGGAAGCGCACGCGCGACAGCCACTCGACCGGCAGCAACTGCGCGGGGGCGGGATTGAGGATGACGGGAGCGCCCTCTTCCTGCGCGATGCGAAGCGTGGCGTCCACCGCATCGAGGGGAATTTCCAGCTGGACCAGCACCGCGTCGGCGCCACGAATGATGTCGCGAGCAGCTTCGACCTGGGCGGGCGTGACACGGCCATTGGCGGCAGGCACCACGACGATGCTGTTCTCGCCACCGGCGACCGTGATCGACGCCGTACCGCTGCCTATACCGTCAACCCGGCTCACGTGCGTCACGTCGACGCCCTCGGCGACGAGGCCCTCATAGAGCTGCTTGCCGAACGCATCGTCGMCGACGCAGCCGACCATCGATACCGAGGCGCCAAGGCGAGCGGCGGCGACGGCCTGGTTCGCACCCTTGCCGCCGGGAATGGTTAGGAAACGGTCACCGGTCAGTGTCTCGCCCGGGCCGGCAAAGCGCGGCGCG
Organism: Luteibacter sp. P4_D7_3; assembly: GCF_056401735.1. NCBI lineage: Bacteria > Pseudomonadati > Pseudomonadota > Gammaproteobacteria > Lysobacterales > Rhodanobacteraceae > Luteibacter > Luteibacter sp. P4_D7_3. Next base: position 9,924 of record NZ_JBFUIT010000031.1, on the reverse strand, counting down.
AGGGTGACCAGGTCCATATTGATGCTTCCGACGACGACGATTCGCGTCATGCCATGTAGCTCCGCGGTGGTGACTTCGGAACGTCCGTTGTTCGCCGGTGTGATGGGGATGGCGCGCAAATATACGCCTTGCACGCGCAGGATGCTTTGATGCGCGTGCTTTCCATTTACCGGGAGAGGCCCTTGGCCTCGAGCTCAGCGAGGTAAGCGGGCCACGACGTGTCGTAGGCGCGACCGAGGTCGTACAGCGTGTCCCAACCGAAGATGCCACTGGCATGGCCGTCGTCGAAGCGGATCAGGACGCCGTAGTGGCCGGTCGGTTCGAGCGCGGTGATGCCGACGTTGCGCTTGCCGGCCACGAGCACCTTCTGTCCGGGGCCGTGGCCCTGCACTTCGGCGCTGGGCGAGTTCACCCGGAGATATTCACAGGGAAGTCGGAACCGTTCGTCGTTGTCGAAACTGACCTCGAGGATGCGCGAGGCCGAGTGCAGGACGATATCGAGGGGGCGCGGGCGGGACATGGGCCGGTGGCCTTGAATCAAATAAATGTAGGAGCCGATTCATCGGCGATGCTCTTGCCCTTGCCCTTGCTCGGTAGGAGCCGATTTATCGGCGATCCCTGCGGCGAGGGGTGCGCGAATGTTGCCGCGAACACCCTTCGCCGATGAATCGGCTCCTACAAGAGAGCAGAAGAACGGCCTTGGTTTAGTGCGCGCTGCCGAAGCCGCCGCCGGTGTCGCCCTGTTCGATCGGTGGCGGCACGCCGGCAACAGCGAGCAGCGAGGTGGCGTAGGCGTCTTCCATGCTGATGGTGGAAATCTCGTCCCAGGAGAAGAACGACGGCTCGGTGAGCCATTCCGCATCGGGGGTGATTTCCTGCATGTTGAAGCCTTCTTCCTCCACGCTGACAAGCCGGCCGATGTAGCAGACCTCGGCTTCGTCTTCGCTGTCGACATGCACGCCAATGACCGGCGCGTGCGCAGCGGCGGCCTTGACCACCTGCTGGATGTCGTCCAGCGGGAAATCCGCCGGCGGTGTCGGGCGGATGCCCTTCAGCGCGAGCGCTTTCTCCAGGAAGGTGCTGTGCTTGTCCGGGGCTTCGAATTCGGAGATGTCGCGATGCCGCATGATGTACATGCCGTCATAGCTGACGCCGTCGCCGATGACCCACAGAAGGAAAAATTCGCGGCCGACTCCGCCCACGTAGCCGCAGAAGCTGCCGTGTTCGAGTTCGTCACGCCACAGACGCACCAGCTGCTGACTGTCCTGCGCTTCACGCAGGCTCGCACGCTGGCCGTTGGTTTTGAGTTGAATAACCTTGCCCATATACGTCAATAGTTTACCAGAGGGGCGGCCCCTCATTGTTCAGAGGATGTAACGACTCAGATCCTCGTCCTTGACGAGCGAAGACAGCGTCTTGTCGACATATTCGGCGTCAATCGCATGCTTTTCGCCGGACTTGTCTGCTGCTTCGAAGGAAATGCGCTCCAACAGGCGTTCCATGACCGTGTGCAGGCGGCGGGCGCCGATGTTCTCGGTACGCTCATTCACCTGAAACGCCACCTCGGCCAGACGATCGATGCCGGACTCGGTGAACTCAAGCGTGACGCCCTCGGTGTTGAGCAGTGCAACATATTGCTTGGTCAGCGCGTTGTGCGGCTCGCGCAGGATGCGCTTGAAGTCGTCGACGGAGAGCGCCGACAGTTCCACGCGAATCGGCAGGCGCCCCTGCAATTCGGGAATGAGATCCGAAGGCTTGGCCAGCGAGAACGCGCCGGAGGCGATGAACAGGATGTGGTCCGTCTTGATCGCGCCGTACTTCGTCGACACCGTGGAGCCCTCGACCAGGGGCAAGAGGTCGCGCTGCACGCCCTCGCGGCTCACGCCCGCACCACCCCATTCCGAGCGCTGGGCGACCTTGTCGATTTCGTCGATGAAGACGATGCCGTTCTGCTCGGCGAGGTCCACCGCACGGGTGCGTAGCTCGTCGTCGTTGAGCAGCTTGCCGGCCTCCTCCTCGATCAACAGCGGGCGCGCCTGGCGGATGGTCATCTTGCGCTTCTGCGATTTCGAGCCACCCAGGTTCTGGAACATCTTGCCCAGCTGCTGGCTCATTTCCTCCATGCCCGGCGGGGTCATGATCTCGACGCCGACGTTGGTGGCGAAATCCAGTTCGATCTCGCGATCGTCCAGCGCGCCTTCGCGCAGCTGCTTGCGGAGCTTCTGGCGGGTGTCGCTGTCGATGGCTGGCGCCTGCGCGCCGGTGTCGTCCCAACCGGTGGCGGCCTGGCGGCGCGGGAGAAGCGCGTCCAGGAGACGATCTTCGGCGGCGTCCTCGGCCTGGCTACGAACCCGGCTCTTGGCCTGGTCGCGCACCAGCTTGTAGGAGACATCGGCGAGATCGCGGATGATCGACTCCACGTCCTTGCCGACATAGCCCACTTCGGTGAACTTGGTCGCTTCGACCTTCACGAAGGGCGCGTTCGCCAGGGTGGCCAGCCGCCGGGCGATCTCGGTCTTGCCGACGCCGGTCGGGCCGATCATCAGGATGTTCTTCGGCGTGACTTCCTCACGCATGCCCGGCTCCAGCTGCATGCGGCGCCAGCGGTTACGCAGCGCAATGGCCACGGCGCGCTTGGCGTCCTGCTGGCCGATGATGTAACGGTCGAGTTCGTTGACGATCTCGCGGGGAGTGAGTTCGGACATCGGCTCAGAGCTCCTCGATGGAGGTGTTGTGGTTGGTATAAATGCAGATATCGCCGGCAATCTTCAGGGATTTCTCCACGATCGTGCGTGCATCGAGCTCGGTGTTCTCCATTAGCGCCAGCGCGGCGGACTGCGCGTACGGACCGCCGGAGCCGATCGCGATCAGCCCGTGGTCGGGCTCGAGCACGTCGCCATTGCCGGAGATCAGCAGGGAGGCCTCCTTGTCAGCCACAGCCAGCATGGCCTCGAGGCGGCCCAGGCGGCGGTCGGTGCGCCATTCCTTGGCCATTTCCACGGCGGCACGGGTGAGATTGCCACCGTGTTTGACCAGCTTCTCCTCGAAAAGCTCGAAGAGGGTGAAGGCGTCAGCCGTGGCGCCAGCGAACCCGGCCAGGACATCGCCCTTGCCGAGGCGGCGCACCTTACGGGCGTTGGCCTTCATCACGGTATTGCCAAGGGTGACCTGACCGTCGCTGCCGATGACGACCTTGTCGCCCCGGCGGACGCAGACGATGGTCGTAGCGTGCATCGGTTCCATAGCGCGTTCCTTTAGGGAGTCGGCTAGACGTGGGGGCCGGGGCCTTAGGTAGCAAGCCTTGGGGTAGGCGGTGCCCTGGTAGGAGCCGATTCATCGGCGAGCTCTTTCTTCGGTGGAGACTGAGGCAAGCAACCTAGGGGGCGCGGCTGCGCCGCGGGGTTATTCATTATTCGCCGATGAATCGGCTCCTACGTTTACCTATTTTCGCTTCGCTCTTGGATGCGCCGCGTCGTACACCTTGGCCAGGTGCTGGAAATCCAGGTGGGTATAGATCTGGGTGGTGGCGATGTCAGCGTGGCCGAGCAGTTCCTGCACGGAGCGCAGGTCGCCGGACGACTCCAGCATGTGGCTGGCGAAGGTGTGCCGGAGCATGTGCGGATGGACTCGCTTGGTCTGCCCGCTGGACAGCTTGGCCAGCCGCATCTGCACGGCACGGGCGCTGATCGGCGCCCCGCCGCGGCCCTTGAACACCGGCTGCTCGGGCCCGGCCCCGCCAAGGGCGGCGAGCGCTTTCAGGGCGGTGATCGCAAAACGGCCCACCGGGAGGATGCGCGTCTTGCTGCCTTTGCCGAGCACCCGAACCTGGCCATCCTCGAGATCGAGGTCGCCCCAGTGCAGGCCGGTGAGTTCGGACAGACGCAAGCCACTGGAATAGAACAGCTCCATCATGGCCGAGTCGCGCGGTGCGAGCGTGCCGCCGAGATTCGTCTCGACCAGCTCCTTCGCCTCATCGGCGTCCAGCACCTGTGGCAGCTTGCGGCGCACCTTCGGTCCGCGAACGGCGGCGGCCGGGTCGTGGGCCAGCTGGCCCTCCCGCGTGAGGTAACGGAATAGCGTGCGGCAGGCGGAAAGCAGGCGCTGGATGCTGTTGGGCTGTAGGCCACCACGATGTTCACGGGCGATCATGCCGCGAAGTCGATCGGGACTGAGCGCGTCGAAGCTCGTCAGTCCCTCGGCTTCCATGAAACGAAGCAGCTTTTCGAGGTCGCGGCGGTAGGCCGCCAGGGTGTGGACCGACGGCGCGCGTTCGGCGGAGAAATGCCGAAGGAAGGCCTCGACGGCCTCGCGCGGGCTCACGCCGCCTTCCGCGCCCGTTCGATCGCCGAGCCGACGGTGGTCGAAATCATGTCCAGGAACAGGGTGCCCATGCCCGGGTGGAAGCGGTCGGCGTCGGCGCTGCCGATGGCCAGCAAGGCGTCCGGCCCGACGCGCATCAGCGCGGCCGAACGAACATCCGGGGCCTCGTTGCCGAACAGGCGATGCAACTTGTCCGGCGCAAGGCGCCCGGCGACGGGGTCGGCGTGCTCCAGGAACGAGGCGAACTCGGGCAGGCCCGAGCTCCCGCGAGGCTCGCGAAGCAGCCACGGCTCATCGGGCAGGCCGGCCAGGTCGCCGAAGAAAACCAGGCGAATCCGCTCGGACTGGAAGTCCTCGGTCAGGCGACGGACCACGCTGCGCACGGTCTCTTCGATGTCCTTCGCGCTGAGCAGCGCAAGCATCAGACCGTGCACGCGGCGCATCAGTTTCTCGTTGTCGCCAGCGATGGCGGCCAGCTCCTTCAGCCGTGTTTCCAGCTCGGCGTTCTTGTCACGCAGGCCGCGCAGCTGGTGCACGGCGAGCGATGCCGCCGGTCCGTTGCTGCTGGGCAGGGTGAGCGCGTTGGCCAGTTCGGGGTAATCGGCGAGGAAATCCGGGTGTCGCCGCAGGTAGGACGCCACGGTGGCTGGCTTGATGTCGCCGTCGATCGCGGTGTCGGTCATGGGGTGTGCTTCCTGTTTAGAGCGAGTGTGCCCCGTTCGCGTGCGAACGTCACACTTCGCCTTCGAAAACGAAGGCGGCAGGGCCGGTCATCCACAGCGTGTGGCCGGGGCCGTGCCATTCGATGGTGAGGGTGCCGCCGGGGAGTTCAACGTGCACAACCGGGGCGGCCATGCCCAGCGACTGGGCCACCGCCGCCGCGGCGCAGGCGCCGGTGCCGCAGGCGCGGGTCCAGCCGCTGCCGCGTTCATGTACGCGCAGGCGGATGCGATCGGGTCCGAGGCGCTGGGCGAAGCCGACATTCACGCCCTGCGGGAACGCGGGGTGGGCCGTCAGCGCCGGGCCGAGCAGGTCGATTCGCGGATCGGCAAGGTCATCGTCGAAGACGACCGCATGCGGATTGCCCATCGAGACGGCGCCGAAGGTGATCCGCTCGCCGACGACTTCCAGGGTGTATGTCGCGGCCGGCGCGGGTGCATCGAACGGCAGGGAGGCTGGATCGAAATCCGGCTCGCCCATGTCGACCACCACGCGGCCCTCATCCAGTACCCGCACCGTGACCGGTCCGGAGGGACTTTCCAGGCGAACATCGGTGTCGCGTTCGATCACCCCGTCGCGGAACAGCCACGCGGCGACACAGCGCACGCCGTTGCCGCACTGGCCCGAGGGCGAACCATCCGCATTCCAGATGCCGTAGTAGAACTCGCAGGAGGGATCCCGCGCCGGCTCGATGCTGATCAGCTGGTCGAAGCCGACGCCGGTGTGTCGATCGGCCAGGGCGGCGATGCGGGCCGCGTTAGGCGTTCGCCCCGCGTCCTCGCGCCAGTCCACGATGACGAAGTCGTTGCCGATCCCATGCATCTTGGTGAAGCGGTTGGGCATCGTCGTTACTGGTGAATGACGGAGTTGAACGGGGTGATGGTACTGGTGGCCCGTGCGGGGCCCTCCACCGTCGAGGCGGCGGCGGGATGCACGCCCTGTGGATTGGCTGTCGTACCCGGCGCCGGCGGCGGGGGCAAGAACAGGTCACCCTTCTGGCCACAACCGGAAAGCGCGGCGGTAGCGGCGATGGCGAACGGCAGGATCAGTCGGCGCATGGGCGATTCCCCGTAAACGGCGGCCAGTATAGCCCCGCGGTACTCAGAGCGGCTTTTCGAAGCGCAGGGCATCCGCACCGTCGGCGTAGTAGCGCGCGTACTCGCCGATGATCCGGTAGCCCAGGTGTTCGTAGAGACGAATGGCCACGTCGTTGTCCTTGCGCACTTCGAGCCGCAGCGCACGGCAGCCGCGCGAGCGGGCCGTATCCTCAGAGGCAACGACCAGCGCCGATCCCACGCCCTTGCCCTGGGCTTGGGGCTTGGTAGCAAGGGAATACAGGCGCGCGACGGTGCTGCCCTTACGGAAGAACACCACCGCCGTGCCGAGGAAGCGGCGATGATTCGCGCTGGCAACGAGCACCAGCGCGCTTTCGCTATCCAGATGCTTGCGGTACTGGGCGCGGCTGAGGCGGTCCTGGGTGAAGCTCGATTCCTCGAGGGCGACCAGATCGTCTAGATCGCTGACCTCGGCGCGACGAACGCGAACCGCAGCGGTAACCGGGGGTGGACGCATGCGCTTTGGGAACTCCGGCGCGAGGGGATGACGGCTGCGGAGCCGGACGGGGAGAATCGGCAAGCGCGGCACTGTAGACCTCGGGCCCGGGTCGATCAATGACTTTTTCATGAATTCGTTTAAACAGGCTTCATCGCTGGCGCTTGTGCGCCGCGGCACCGGAGGACCACACTGCGCCACCGACGAAACAAACGACTCCAGGTGGAGTCGCCGCGCAGGTATTCGTCGTCTGTCGAGGTCTCATGAGCCGGCTCGTCATCGTCGTGGAAAAAGCCTCGGACTGGGGCTCCTATTACCCATCCGCCGATGTCGTCAGCGCCATGGACTACCTCCGTGAGCCGGTGGGTGGCGACGACGAGCGCACGCACGTCATCAACCTTTGCCGCAGCTACAAGTACCTCGGCACCGGCTACTACGTGTCGTTGCTGGCGGAAGCGCGCGGCCACAAGGTGATYCCCTCGGTGCGCACGGTGAACGACTTGCGCCGTCGTTCCCTCTACGGCCTGGACATCGACGACCTCAACCAGAAACTGGCGAACTTCCTGCCGGCGGGTGGTCGTGACACCACCGACTTCGGCGTGCTCGTCTACTTCGGCGAGACCGCTTATGAAGACCTGCAGGATCTTGCGAGGCAGATCTTCGAGATGTTCCCCTGCCCGCTGATGGGCATCGAGTTCGAGCGCGAGCGTGTGTGGCAGGTCTCGTCGATCAAACCCGTGGGCCTGCACACGCTGGACGACGCCCAGGAAGACGCCTTCGCCCAGGCGCTGGACAAGTTTTCCAAGAAGCTCTGGCGCAAGCCCAAGGCGCGACGCCGCTTCCGATACGACATCGCCATGCTGGTCGACCCGAACGAAAGCATGCCGCCTTCGAACAAGAAGGCGCTGAAGCACTTCATCGAAGCAGGCAAGCACCTGGGTATCGAGGTCGACCCGATCGGCAAGAACGACTACCAGCGCCTCGCCGAATACGACGGCCTGTTCATTCGCGAAACCACGGCCAGCGACAACCACACCTATCGCTTCGCGCACCGCGCGGAAAAGGAAGGCATGGTGGTGATGGACGACCCCACGTCGATCCTGCGCTGCACGAACAAGATCTTCCTTAATGATCTGATGGTGGCACGCAAGCTCGCCACGCCGATCACGGAGATCATCTACCGCGACGACGCCAGGCGCGTGCGCGAACTGCCCGATCGCCTGGGCCTGCCCATCGTGCTGAAGATTCCGGATGGTTCGTTCTCTCGGGGCGTGGTCAAGGTGGAGACGCGCGAAGCGCTGGAGAAGGCCGCGGCGGAGTTGTTCTCGCACAGCGCGTTGCTGATTGCGCAGGAATACCTGTACACCGAGTTCGACTGGCGCATCGGCGTGCTCAATCACGAGCCGCTCTATGCCTGTCAGTACTACATGTCGCGCGGTCACTGGCAGATCTACAACCACGGCGCCAAGGGCACGGCCAAATCCGGCGGATTCCGTACGGTGCCCGTGCGGGAGGCGCCTGCCGAAGTCGTCAAGCTGGCGCTGAAGGCGACGCAGACCATCGGCGACGGTCTCTACGGCGTCGACCTCAAGCAGGTCGGTGACAGACCCGTGGTCATCGAGGTAAACGACAATCCGTCGATCGATGCCGGCGTCGAGGACGGTTACCTGGGCGAGGACCTCTACCTGCGCATCATGCAGGAGTTCCTGCGCCGCCTCGAACTCAAGCGCCTGGGCATAAAAACCTGATGCCCAGGCTTTTGTAGGAGCCGATTCATCGGCGATCCCGCGGCAGCGGGCCGGACCCAGGCAGCCACCCCATCGCCGCTGAAGCGGCTCCCACAAGGGACGCCAGCAGCGACAGCGGTAGCCCCGGCTTCATTGCCACCAGCACGCTGGCCGGCGCCAGCGTCAGCCAGAACGCCGGCGTCCAGCCCAGCGACTCGCTATGCGCCGAGAGCGGCGTCACCAACAGTAGCAAGGTGCCCACGGCCAGCCAGGCCATGGCGATCAGGGCGCGAACGCGGCGGGGCGAGAGCGTGTCGTTCATGGCGTAACTCCGGAAAGCGGCGGCGTGGTGGGCGGGAGCGCGGTGTCGGTGAACTCAGGCTAGGCACCCCCCGTCTCAGGGATCGCGACCCGTTGACCCCACCGTGACGCCCAGCCGACCACGCTGCCTCCATGAACCGACTCTCGCTGGTCCTCCTCCTCGCCGCCGGCATGACCACGGCCGGATGCGCCGCCGATGCCCCGCTGAAGACCGTGGGCCCCGTGGACCTGCCCCGCTACATGGGTACCTGGTACGTCGTGGGCAACATTCCCAACTTTGCCGAGCGCGGCAAGGTGGCCACGGCGGACGAGTACTCGCTACGGCCGGACGGCCAGATCGACAACATCTACCACTACCGGAAAGGCTTCGATCAGCCCGCGAAGACCTGGCACGGCAAGGCGTGGCTGCCCGATCCGAAAGACGCCAGCCGCTGGAAGGTACAGCTGCTATGGCCGTTCCGCTCCGATTACATGATCCTCGCCCTGTCCGATGACTACCGCGTCAGCATGGTGGGCCTACCCTCACGCAAACTGCTCTGGATCATGTCGAAGGATCGGACCATGGACGATGCCGTCTACCAGCGTCTGATCGACATCGCCCGCCAGCAGGGTTTCCCGGTCGAGCAGATGCGCCGCGTTCCGCAGTCTGCCGACGATGTCGGCAAGCCCGGTTATCAGTAGGCCGCGTTAGAATTGGCGTACCGGGCGGATTCGGTCCGGCGTCGATCCAGGAGTGTCCATGAGCGCTGAAGCGCACCGTTTTGCCGTGTTCGGTCATCCGATCGCGCATTCGCTGTCCCCGCAGATCCACCAGGCCTTTGCCGAACAACTCGGCATCCGCCTGAGCTACGAGACCATCGATGCCGCGCCGGACCAGTTCGAACCGGCCGTTCGCCGCTTCTTCGCCGAAGGCGGCCTCGGGGCCAACGTGACCATGCCGCACAAGCGCGCTGCCCTGAACGTGGCGCAGGAGCGTTCGGAGGCGGCCGTCCGCGCCGGCGCGGCCAACACGCTCACCCCCCTGATTGGCGGCAAGCTCCAGGCACACAACACCGACGGCAGCGGTTTCGTCCGAGATATCACGGAACGTCACGCGCTCGACCTGCGCGGGCACGATGCCCTCCTCCTCGGCGCCGGCGGCGCCGCACGCGCCGTCGCCTGGGCACTGCTCGATGCAGGCGTCGAGACGCTGACCATCGTCAACCGCACGCCGGAGCGCGCCGACGAACTGGCCGACGCCATCGGCGAGCCCGCCCGCTGCCATACCCGGTATTGGGAATTGGGA
>NZ_JBFUIT010000030.1:0-23933 GCF_056401735.1 Luteibacter sp. P4_D7_3 | reverse complement strand
GAGGCGGCCCGTCCAAGGTGACCACTAACCCGGGCATCAAGAACACCTGAGCCCATGCGACAGCACACCGATCCAGGCGGCAGGGACCCGATCGGTTCCTTCGGTGGTGACCGGCGACGGTCGCCGCCTGGGGAGCATGCACACGCAAAATCCGCCATGACCCCGCTGGTCATCGGCGTTACCGGCCACCGCGACATCCCCGCCGACGAACTCGAGCCGATCCGGCAGCGCGTGCGTGCCTTCTTTACCCAGGTACGCGAGGAATTTCCCGAACTGCCGCTGGTGGTGCTTTCGGCGCTGGCCGAGGGAGGTGACCAGTTGATCGCCGAAGAGGCCTTGTCCTCCGGCGCACGCCTGATCGCCCCACTTCCCTTACCGCCGGCGCTGTATGTCGACGACTTCTCGACGCCAGCCGTCCGCGCCAACTTCGATGTCCTGTGTAGCCATGCCGAGGTGGTGCTTCTTCCACGGTTGATGGATCAGCCTCACCATGTGATCGGCTCCCGCGGCGCCGCACGCGACCGTCAGTACGCCAAGGCGGGGGTCTACATTGCCAGTCACTGCCACGTGCTGCTCACCATCTGGGACGGCAACGGAGCCGCCGGGCTCGGTGGCACCGCACAGATCGTGCATTACCACCTCACCGGCACACCGCCGGGCCTGGTGCTGCGACACGCTCATTCGCGTCACGTGCTCACGGGAAGCGACGAGAGCTTGCTATATCACATCGTCTGCTCGCGCGACGACGAGGGACCGGCGTCGGGCCTCCAACCGCTGCAGGCAGGCTGGCGCAGCGCAGAGAACATGGCGTTCCAGACAAAGCTGCCGGACGACTTCCGGCTGATGTTCTCGCGCATGGCGGAATTCAACGACGAGTGCGCCCGTCACGCAGCGGCGATCGATGATGCACCGCGCGAGATGGCAGGCGCACCCACCGGATCGACGGCTGAGATCGACCAGCTGTTTCACGCCGCCGACTGGCTGGCAGTGCACTTCCGCCGTCGCGTCGTCATGGCCATGCGCCTCACCTATACGCTGGCCGGTCTCATGGGTATCGCCTTTACCTTCTACGCGCACCTGCTGGGAAACAACTTCCTGATCTACCTGTTCCTCGTCATGTTTGCCACGGGCGGCGCTGTCGCCATCCTCGCGCATCGACGCGGGTGGCATCGAAAGTACCTCGACTATCGCGCGCTGGCGGAAGGCCTGCGTATCCAGTCCTGCTGGCGCCGTGCGGGCATCGTTGCGAGTGCGGACCATGAGTTCGCGCACGACAATTTCCTGCAGAAGCAGAACATCGAACTGGGTTGGATACGCAACGTGATGCGCGCCGCCAGCCTCCACCCGTCGACCCATCCGGATGTCCCGACCAACGAGGATCTCGCCGCTGTCATCGCCGAATGGGTGGGCGAATCTGGAACATCGGGACAGCTCCACTACTACGAGCGCAAGAGTGCCGAACGCAGCGGCGTGCACCACATCACGGAAACCATCGGGCGCGTTAGCCTGTGGGGCGGCATCACCATCAGCGTATTTCTCGCCGCATTCGCCCTGAAACTGGGCGAGGAAGCCAAAGTGGTCCTGGTCACCATCATGGCCGTGCTATCGATCATCGCCGCCGTGCGCGAAGCCTATTCCTATCGCAAAGCCGACCGCGAGCTGATTCGTCAGTACCGCTTCATGCAACGTATCTTCGCCAGCGCGCGGGCCGCCCTCGACCGCACCCAGGACCCCGTGCAACAACGTGCCATCCTGCTGTCGCTGGGCGATGCGGCACTGACGGAACATGCGGAGTGGACCTTGATGCAACGCGAGCGCCAGGTGGAGCACAGCAAACTCTAGCGCGACTCAGGCCGCCGTAGCGGTGTCGTTCTCGGAATCGGCGATGACACGATTACGGCCGGCGCGCTTGGCGCGGTAGAGCGCGGCATCGGCTTCACGACAGAGGCGCTGTAGTTCGTAACCGCATCGATCCGTCGAGGCCACACCTACGCTGGCCGAGAGCGACACGACGCGCCCGTCGTCCTCGACGGGTGTCGCTTCGATGGCGACGCGCAGGCGATCGGCTGTCGCCACTGCCTGGCTGCTTGAGCAGCCGACGAGGAGAATGGCGAACTCTTCGCCGCCAAGGCGACCGAACAGGTCGATCGGGCGAAGGAACTGCTTGAGGATGGCTACGGTGCGCTTGAGCACGACGTCGCCCATGGCGTGGCCATGTGTGTCGTTGACTTGCTTGAAGTGATCGAGGTCGATGGAGATCAGGCAGGCGCTGCCGAGTTTCTTCTCCTGGATGCGAAGAACGCGTTCGGCTTCGCTCATGAAATGCTGGTGGTTGAGGATGCCGGTTAGGCCGTCCAGGGAGGACATTTTCTTGAATCGGAGCTGGGAGCGTTTTACGCGGAACAGGAGTAGGCCGATGGAGGCCAAAACCACGAGCAGGAGTGCGATGTAGAGCCGGCCTGTCGCAACCGTATTTGCGTCCAGCGACTGCTGTAACCGCAGGATGCGGTTTTGCTTGCTGAGACCATCTGTTGTGAGGTTCTGCACCATCTGGTGTTGCAGACTTACTTCGTAGGCCAGGCTTCTGACGCCAAGATCGTTTAAATATCCCTTGTCTTGGGCGGTGAAGTGCTCGTAATACGCGAGGGCGCCAGCGGCATTGCCCCTGCGTTTCTCTACCCGGTAAAGGACATCGTATGCCTCTCTCAGCCAATCGCTGATGCCGCCTGCGCTGTTCATAGCTACAACGGCCAAGGCAGCTTTCCTTGCCTCGTCGTCCCTTCCTAGCTTGAAGTACGCCTCTGCCCACTGCAGTTGTGCTAGCTCCTCGTGTGGAAAGTAGTGGTTGATGCGAATGCTCGGATAAATCCGATTCAATAGCGCCATTACCTTCAACGGCTGCTCTTCATCGAGGAAGACGCTTCCAGTTAGCAGTAGCGCGCTGTTCGCGACCACCTTCTCCCGTGCAGCGATGCACATGTCAACRGCTCGCTTTAGCTCGGGGCTAGAAGATGTCAGGCGCTTTATGCTGTAGAGCGCCGCTGCTTTTAACCAATTGGCTTGGCAGGCAGTCTCGCCCGGGGGAACGGCGCCTTCGGCCATGGCGGCGTATTTGATCGCGAGATCGTGTTGCCCCGCGAAAATCATCATCTGTGACAGATTTGTGAGAAGCATGGATCGAGCTAGCGGATCCGTCACTGAGGGCAGGGTGGTCGCAAGACGATTTGCAAGCGTGAATGCTTCTTCGTAGCGCCGGTTGAATGACAAGTTGCTCAGCAGAAGTGCAGATGCCTTTGCTCCTAACACCGGATCGCCGGATCGCTTGATCACTTCGTTGAGTTGAGCTTCGGACTTCGCGTATTCCCCCTCGAACATTGCCTCCCAGGCATCTAGGTAGCGTAGATGCCACGTCTCGGCATTAGTTAGGCTGCTCGATTCGCCATGAATCTGCGACACACGCTGAATAAACTGAGGGTGGTCTTTTGTGCGAAGACTTTCGGTTTCCTCGAGAAACTGAGCGTGTTCCGTGGAGGCCCTTGCGAACAAAGGTTGCGCGAGCACGCAAAAGAACAACGCCGTCGTAACGGCTCGTGATCTGATGCGGCTCGGCAGTTGGATCATCGTTAACTGGTCAATTCGTCGTCAGGCGACTTTCCGCCATCAGGTGTCGAAGGGGCATCCGACTTATCGTCGTCTTGATCCGTCTCATCCTCCTCGTGACTCGGCGTCTGGATCGCCTGGGGCTGATAATTGGCCTTGTGGCCGAATTCTCCGGCCAGTAACGAGCTGTCTCCAGACGCTACCGCTGCAGTCAATGCGTCGGAGGCATGCGACTGCATAAGTGCGCCGGTCAGCTCTTCCGCAGAGGCGTGGCGTAGTGACGCATCGCGACCAATGGCCTCGAGCAGTTCAATCGTGTCTGACATGTTGTCCCCTGTTTGCGTGGTTGTATGAAACATGATGAACGGAGTTAGTGAAACATCTTCAGTCCCTGCGGCTCCTTCCATGAGCGATGCTTACTTGTTCAGGCCCTGCATTCTTGACTAACTTGCCCAGCATCAGGCTGGCCATTCATCGGCCGATCTGAGATCTCAAGATACCGGATCAAGAACGTGTTGCGAGACTTGAGGCTGTCGCATGAGCTTGTACCCGAGTTCTGCAAAGAGTTTGGAGCTGTCACCTGAGGCGACAGCTGAAGTAAGGGCCGCCGAAGCTTGTGCCTGTTGGAGGGCCTCGGTAAGGTCATCCGTTGACGCATGGCGAAGCGATGCGTTCCGACCGATGGCTTCCAACATTTCGATCGTGTCCAGCATGTTCTTTCCTTCCTGTGGCTGTTGATGTGGTGACCGAACGTCTGGCTTATGCCAGCGAGGCTTCTTTTTCAAGCTTGTCCAACGCGGCCAGGCGATCGCGTATTTCCTGATTTGCCTTCAGCGGTGCGGCCGGCGGCAGGATCACCGTCTCTTCGGTCGGCACGTCGACAAACGGCAGGTCGCGCAGGGCGATGCGGCGGATGCGCGGCTTCTGGATCGGCAGGGTGACCGCGCGGTACAGAATGATCTCGTGATCCAGCGGGTAGTCCTTGCTCAGCACGTCGACCAGCACCTGGCGGTAGGCGCCGCTGGTGGTGAAGCGGGCGAGCGAACGATCGCCGACCAGGCCGACCTGCCAAAGGACCAGATAGCCACTGGGATCGATGCGGCGCTCATAGAAAAGAATCTGGCCGGCTTCGAAGTGCTGGCAGCCAACGGTGCCCGGGTCGATACCCAGGTCGGCGTAGAGGCAGTCTTCGGCGGAGATGCCCGGTTCCATGTGAGCCTGGAAGCCTTCGGCACGGGCGACTTCAATGACCTTGTGGGGCGACCAGGCGAAGATGCCCGGGTGGCCATAGAAGACACCGCAGACGCGCTTGCCCGCGCGGACTTCGGTCATCATCAGGTCGACCCACTCCTCGTAGGTCTTCCGGCGCGACTTACCTTCCTTGTAATAAGGCTGCAGGCTACGCACGTCGGCATTCATGCGCTGGAGCCACTGCTCGACGATGTTGTCGGACAGACCGGCAAAGATCACGTCGGCCTGTTCGATGTGGCTGCGCGAAAGCGGGGTGAGGTGGGAACCCAAGGTCATGCCCATGCCGACGACGGCGAGGCTGCCTTGGCGCGTATCCCTCGGAGGTGCCACTAACGTTGTGTTCATCTCGCGATAGTAGGCGAAGTTCTGAGACAGAAGCACGGTTGATTGCGGTTGCCTCGTCGGCGGTTCGCCCCGGACAGGGGAGCTGCCGAAATTGCGTCTGCCAACTGGCGTGGTTGGCAGACCCCGGCTAGCATCCATGCTGGTTGAGCATAAATGCCGGGGGCCGCTTGAAGGACATCCTTACGTTCCGGCTCTATACCCGCGTCGCCCGGCTCGGCAGCTTTTCCGCGGCCGCCCGCGAGAGTGGACTGGCCCAGTCGCAGGTCTCGCGCATGGTGGCCGAGCTGGAAGCAAGCCTCGGCGTGCGCCTGCTATCGCGGACCACCCGCGCCGTCCTGCCAACCGAAGCCGGTCTGGAATTTCTTGCGCGCATGGAGCCCATCCTTGCGGCGATCGAGGATGCCGAGAACAGCGTGAGGGAGACCGGTGAGCTGCGTGGCGTGCTCCGGGTCGGCATGCCGTCGACGCTGGCCATTCGCGTGGTGATCCCGCGGCTGTCCACTTTCACCGAGCGCCATCCTTCGCTCCAGGTCGAGCTGCTGCTCGACGACAAGCGCCAGGACATGGTCCGCGAGGCAGTGGACGTCGGCATCCGCGTGGGACCTCTTCCCGACTCGGGTGGTACCGCCCGGCTGATCGGCAAGATGCACCGTGTCATCGTCGCCTCGCCGACCTACCTGGCTCGTTGCGGCACGCCCCAGCGGCCCGAGGATCTCGTGAGCCATCGCATCGTTCGTGGGCCGGCAGGCATGGCCGTGACCTCATGGCAGTTCGAGCGCGATGGCGAGTCGACCTCGATCGACGTGCAGCCGAACGTCTCCACGAATGACACGGAAGGGGCGCTGGCGGCAGCAGTGGGTGGCCTCGGCATTACCTCGACCACCTCATGGGCCTGCCGCCGCGAGTTCGACCGTGGTGCGCTCACGCAGCTGCTGCCGGAGTGGAAGATGGCCGACTTGCCGGTCCATGCGTACTTCCCGCTGGGTCGTGCCACGCGCATGGCGGCGCGGACCTTCGTCGACTTCATCGCCGCGGAGCTGGACGCCGGCGCCTAGCGTCCGGAGGTTATCGCGGGCGCTTCACCGCCCGGACCACGGCGCTATTGCCGCCACCGCAGTAGAAGCAGTCCTTCCCGTCGGATTCGAGGCCGGACACGTGCGCGCCGGTCGGCATGTTCAGGCTTTCCAGTACCTCGCCGGATCGAGGGTCGACATGCCGCAACTCACTGACATCGTCTTCCCAGGTGGCGTGCCATAGCTCGCCGTCGACCCAGGTGACGCCCGTGACGAAGCGATTGGAGTCGATGCTGCGAAGCACCGCGCCGGTCTCGGGRTCGACCTGATGGATCTTCCGGTTGCGGTACTCGCCGACCCATAGCGTGCCCTCGGCCCATGCCATGCCGGAGTCGCCACCGTGGCCAGGCGCCGGGATCGTGCCCAGCACTTCGCCGGTCTTCGGGTCGACCTTCTGGATGCGGTCCTCGGCAATCTGGAAGAGATGCGTGCCGTCGAACGCGGTGCCGGCATGCGCCATCACATCGATCGATCGCACGATCTCGCCACTGTCGGGGTCGAGGGCTCGCAAATGGTCGCCGGAGGCGAGCCACACTTGCTTGCCGTCGAACGTCACGCCGGCGACTTTGTCGACACCCGGGAAGGGACCGTATTCGCGTATGAGTTGAGCTGTTTTCGTCTTCATGGGCTCATCCTAGTCACCCGGCAGCGGGGTGGTGAGTAACAAGCTCGTCGCGAATCCCGGCATGGGTGGCGCGATCCACCGGCGCGCGCGCCCGCGCCCGAACGATTGCACCTTGCCCGACGCGTGAAGCGACTCGAGGCCGCGCTGCACATTCCGTTGGCTGGTATCGAGCGCGAGCGCGAGGGCCGAGCTCGACCAGGCCTCACCGTCAGCCAGGAAGGCGAGCAGGCTGGCGTGCACTTCCTCGACCGGACGGGCCAGCACGACCACCTCATCGGTGTCGCGCGGTATCAGGATGAAGCCACGTGGCGTCGCCTCCACGTCGGCGAGCGGTCGCAGCAAGTCACGCAACCGACCGATCTCCACGCGCAGCCGGGCACGGTGGGAGTCGWCCGGTTGCTTCGTGCGAAACACCAGGGCAATCAGTGCTTCGCGCGGAACATCGACGGGCCAGCCTTCCGCCAACGCACGCGCAAGTGAGAACAGAACGGGCCGTGTCGCCAGCGAGGCGATGGTGCCTGCATGGCGCACGAGGTTTCGGCAGGTGTCGACGACGAGGGCATGCGAGGCCATCAAGGCTTCGACATCATCGAGCAGAAGGTTTCTCTCCGAGCCACGCGCCAGCAGACGAGCGACGGGTGTGTTGAGCGTGAGCCATGCACTCTCGACTTCCGCGACGAGTGCGGGGATTCCCGCGAGGCGTGCTCCGCGCTCGGCGCGCGAAAGGGCGGCACGCGCATCGCCTGCGCGTAGGCGATGCATCGCCACCCCGGCGGTCACGAGTTCGCATGCAGCCATCAAGGCAGGCGGCAGGGTGTCCAGGGCCAGCGTTGCGAGGGCACGCTCGGCCTCGTCGAGCCGGCCGATGAGAAGCCATCGCCTGCTTTCCAGATAGCGTGCATGCGCGGCGTTCGTGTGATCGCCGTGGTTTTCGAGGGTTATCCGTGCGGCGTCGAGCGTCTCGGTCGGCCATCCCAGGTCACGCGATGCGAGGGCGATCTCTGCGTCGGCCACCACGCAACGGGCGCGAGCGATGGACTCTTTCGATCCGAAGGCCCGGGCGGCGCGCCGGACGAGCACCTTCGCCTTGGCGAAATCACCCAACTGCGCCATGGCGATCCCGCGGAGGGCGAGGGCAGGCGCGTCGTCGCGCAAGGCAACCCGATTCAAGGCACCCAGGGGATCGCCCGCGGCAAGGGCCCGCGCCGCTGCGGTGATCAGCGAGTCCATCGGAATCCCGCCACGCTGTCACTCCCGCCCGGTGGAATCGAACCTACTCTAGCTCACGACCACCGGAGGAGCCCACCTAGGATTCTCGGGCGGGATACCTTCATTTTCGCCGACGGAAGCACGCGATAGATCTTTGCATCAGCGCCACTCTTACAATCCTTTCTTTCGCCCCCGCGACGGTGCGGCGGTATTTCGCGGGGCGCGCGCCGCTGGACCCGTGTTCCTCCGGGCGAGCGTTGCCGCGGTGGCCTTCTTCACTTCCGCCCACACGTCGTCGTGAGCGTGCAAAGTAGCAACACCCGACGCTTCCTGCTGTAGGGCTTCATCGACCTGTGCTCGGAACCATTGCTCGTGTTCCAATGCGGCAGCGGCGCGCTTGGCACGCTCGGTCACATCGGTTCGCGGCGCGCGGAGCAGCCCTTTCTCGTAGTGAGAGATGTCTACGAGGAAGGAAGACAGGCCCAGACGCGCCAGCTCCTTCACGGCGGTGTCCGTCGTCGCGAACATTTTCACCTGACCTACCTTGTTCGCCAGGATGCGTTCCTGCAATCCCGTGCTCGCCAACACGGCAAAGCCGCCTTTCTGACCGAGGATGGTCGCCGTCTTCACGGCGCCCATAGAAATGAGATCGCGCAGGTTTTCGAGCTTGATCGGTTCAGCCATATCGGTCACCCGTTTATATATAAACGTTTACCGATTAAGCTTAACCCGCGACCGCCCCTCTGTCGAACGCCCATCGGACGCGACCGGTCTCTGGCTACGTTGCGTCGGCGACCAGATTGCAGGTGATCCCCTCGACGACCAATGGCTCCGTGCGGTCCGCACCGATGTCGTTCACGCAGCAGTACTTCGTCTGCGACTTCTGCCATGGTGTGTTCCTTTGGCGCGATCCTGTCGCACCACGCACTTCTGATGGTCACTCGTGTGATCTGCAAAGATCAGGTCACGCAGGTCCTYGTCGGCGTCGGGCATGGCGATCTCGAAGGAGAGCAGCACGCCATAACGGACCCCGATGTAGTTCATCCATTCATGGACAGGCGGTGAGTGCGGCATCTGGTAGTCGAAGACGACGGTGCATCCGTCCGGGCGGGAGAGGTTGAGGGGGGGATGCTCGGGGTGAGGCCGCGGCCAGTCCTCATCGGCATCGGCACGCCAGTCCTGCATCGACCGGGGGAAGTAGGGCGCCGCGTACTCCAGGGCGCAACCGGCGCAAACGACCATGCCCGAGTTCATCCACCCGGACGCTTTGCCGCCCGGAGCCTCATAGCCCACGGCGAGGGTCGTGTCCGAGGTGAGCATGGCGTACGACATCTTCCAGCCGCGCGGCACCAGGGACCAGTCACCATCGAGCACCAGCATGACCCTGCCGCGCAGTGCGTCGGGAATGACGCCGGTAAACGGAACGGGCGGGCCGCCTTCAGTCCAGGCGCCATCGGTGTCGCGAAACCCGAGTTCGAACGCGGGAATATCGGTGATCGGCCTGCCGGAAGCGTCCTTGGCCACGATCGGGGTCAGACGGAAATCCTCGCCGTTCCCATAGTCGCCCTTCGTCGTCGGCTCCGGAGGCATCTGCGCCGCGGCGGCCACGATAAAAAACAGGCCGGCCACGCCAGCCATCCACCTGCGACCTGCCCGCATCGTGCGCGCTCCCCTGTCAGTGCCGGGCGACTTTATCTCGGAACGCGCAGGCCGGCATAGCGGTACAGTCCGAGCCACTGTTCCGGCAAGTCAGGCGAGGGTGTCCGATGGACTTCATGCGCATTCTGCAGTCGCTCGAAGAGTTCCTCTACGAGATCATGGGCTGGTTGGTGTTCTATCCACGCGCGCTATGGAGGACGCTCACCCGCCCGGTCGCCGTCGCGGTCTACACCGGTGAGCAGCTGAAACAGCCCCGGGACGAGCAGTTCACCGAGATGGTGAGCCCGCCGCTGATGCTGATCCTGACGATCGTCCTCGCGCACCTTGTCGAACTGGGTACGCGGAACGGCACCTCGACGATCGACACCGTGCTGGGTAAGGAGCTGTTCTCCTCAGAGCAGATGGTCATCGCGACGCGCAGCGTCGTGTTCTGCTTCTTCGGGCTGTTCGGTGCCATGAGCATGCTCCGGCATCAGCGCCAGCCGACGAACCGTGACTCGCTCCGGAAGCCGTTCTATATCCACTGCTACCTGCTCGCGCCGTTCGCCCTTGGCCTCGCCGTTGCGTCGACCGTCATGACCTTCGCGAAAGGTCATTGGATCCTGCTGGGCGGGGCGCTGCTGCTCCTCAGCTGCCTCTGGTATGCCTGGGCGCAGACGGCCATCTACGTGCGGATCCTGAAGATTTCGTGGTGGAAAGCCGTGGCCACGGCCTCGGCTGCCAATCTTCTGGCCACGGGTGTGATCGTCGGGCTGTATCTGGTGGTCGCCGGCGTGCGGTGAGGCGTCAGGCTCAGGCGTCGGTCGGCTTGAGCGGCGAGTAAGTGGCCCGATAGCTGCGCGGGACGACGAAGGGCATGATGAAGCGGCGAAGCGGATAGGGCAGTCGCGCCGACTTCGACAGGCGATCGGTCATGGCCTGCACATGCGCCACGCGCGGCTGGCGCGCTTGTTCGAAGCGGCGCCCGACGGCTGCGACATCGTCGGTCTCGGCAACGAAAGCGGCGAGGGCAAGCGCATCCTCCATCGCCAGGGCAGCGCCCTCGGCCCAGACAGGCGCCGTGGCGTGTGCCGCGTCGCCGAGAAGGATCACGCGGCCTTCGTGCCAACGGGAAAGGCGCACTTCCTCGATCGGCGAGTGGTACAGCGACTCCGGATGAGCCAGCGCCCAGGCGAGTGCCTTGCGTACGCGCTCGGGAAAGTCGCGGAACGCGTGGTCCAACTGCTTGAGGTCGTCGCCTGCGACGTTCGGGGAGCTCACGGCAACCCAGCCGTAGACCGTCGTCTCATCCACGGGAAGCAGCAGGATGGTGCCGTGCTCACCTGTCCACGCGGTCCAGCCGTCGACGCCGGGATTGGGTGCCATGAAGCGCCAGCTGGCGGAGGCGATGTGTGCCGCGGAGGGCTGCGATGCTCCCATGACCGCCTGTCGTACCGTGGAGCGTACGCCGTCCGCGCCTACCAGCAGGCGGGTGGACAGATCCTCGCCGTTGTCGAGGCGGACATGAGCGGCCGACGCGTCCTGGGCGACCGAGGCGATGGCGCGGTCCGCCCTGAGGCTGGAGGCTTCCAGGCCGGTGCCGAGCATCGTCATGAGGTCGGCGCGACGGACGGCGCGGGGACGGAGCGACTCTCCCCAGAACGCGTCTTCATCGATCGCGGCAAGCAGGCGATCGTCCCGCGAACGGTACTCGCGCTTGCGTACGGGGTAGCCCAACCGCGCGATGTCCGTGCCGAGGCCAAGCTGCTCGAGCGCCGCCATGGCATTGCCCGGCAGGTTGATAGCCAGGCCACCATCGGCTGCGACGGGCCGGCGTTCGACCACGAGGGATTCGATGCCCCGTTGCTTCAACGCGCGCCATGTCGCCAGGCCGGCGATGCCGCCGCCAGCGATGACAATCCGCTGCGAACTTTCGATTGCCATGATGCGCGTCCTTCGATAGACAATCGCCGATTATGCCTCGCCCGGAAGCGGGTCGGTACATCCGCTCAAGCGACCACGATGTCCACACCCCGCGCACGGAGCTGACGACGGATCGCTTCAGGCGCGCCGCTGTCGACGACGATGCTGCTCACCGTGTCGACGTCGGCAATCACGTAGGGCGACGCGGCGCCGAGCTTCTCTGTCGAGGCCAGCACGACGACCTCGGCAGCGCGGGCGGCGAGGGCACGCTTCACGTAAGCCTCTTCGAGGTCACCCGTGCTGAGCCCTGCGGTCGGATGGACACCGGTGACGCCCATGAAATAGACGTCCGCCCGGATATGCGCCATGGCTTCGACGGCCGAGGCGCCCACGGCGACCATCGAGTGCTTGAAGAGCCGGCCGCCGATCAGCAGCACGTCCACGAGGGGGTGCGCCGCAAGCTCGACCGCCACGCTCGGGCTGTGCGTCACGACGGTGATTGCCAGGGTGGGAGGCAGGCAGCGCGCGAGCTGCACGCATGTGGTTCCCCCGTCCAGGATCACGACCTGCCCGGGCAGGATCATGGCGGCGGCCCGCATCGCGATCGCCCGTTTGGCGTCGGTGCCGATGTCCTGCCGCTGCACCATATCGCCGACGGCGGCCGAGGCCGGGAGCGCGCCGCCATGCACGCGCTGCAAGCGTCCCTCCGCCGCCAGCTCGCGAAGATCCCGGCGTAGTGTGTCCTCGGAGACGCCGAACGATTTGCTCAGCGTTTTGGCGACGACCTGGCCGTCGCGCTTGAGCGCGGCGAGGATGGCCTGCTTTCGGTGAGTGGTCAGCATGGATGCACGAAATTCATTGACATTGCACGAAACTGCACACTACCGTACCGACGTTCTCCCGTCCAGTGTGCAGGCCTGCCATGTCCGCTCCGTCCGAACGCGTCCGCATTGTCGAAACCCGTGTGCTGTCCGATAACTGGTACACGCTGAAGACCACCACCTTCGACTTCCGCCGCTCCGACGGCAGCTGGCAGCGCCAGCAACGCGAGACGTACGACCGCGGTAACGGGGCCGTGGTGCTGCTTTACCAGCGCGAGACGCGGCGGGTGGTCCTGACGCGACAGTTCCGCTTCCCCGCTTATGTGAACGGTCACGACGGTATGCTGGTCGAGGCGGCTGCCGGCCTGCTCGACGATGCCACGCCCGAGGAGCGCATCTGCCTGGAAGCCGAGGAAGAGACCGGCTACCGGATTCACGACGTGCGCAAGGTTTTCGAAGCTTTCATGAGTCCTGGTTCGGTCACCGAGAAGCTGCACTTCTTCATCGCGGCGTACGACGCCTCGACGAAGGTTGGCGACGGCGGCGGACTCGAAGGCGAAGGTGAAGACATCGAAGTGGTCGAGGTTGCGTTCGACGATGCGCTCGCCATGATCGACCGCGGCGAGATCGTCGATGCGAAGACCATCATGTTGTTGCAGTATGCGGCGCTTCACCTTTTTTCCCGCTAGGCCAGGCGCTCCGCGTGGACCGGAGCGACGCGATGCCGTTGCATGCCATCGTCGTCAGGATGTCGCTCCTCACTTGATGACGTGCTGCGGCCGGCATTGCTCCCCATCGCAAGTGATGAGTACGCGGTAGGAGCTGCATTGCGCGGTAAACGTGTTATTGCCGTTGGCCCGCACGTCGCCGCATCCGATCTGTGATGCTGTCGCCTCGGCTGCTGACAGACCAGGGGGCGTCATCGACGCGGCAGGCGCTTCAACCACCGCGGGCTTCGGCGTGTCCTGAGGCGGCGCGCGGGGTGCCGGCGGGGGCGGGGGCGTGATTCGTGAGGCCGCAACCACCGGTCCGTTCGGCATGGCCGGTGGCCTGGATACGTCGTACTGGTCGATCGGACGTACCGGAGGGCGGGGCCTCGTCCGCGCGACTTGCGGGTGTTCCTGAAGATACTGGTGAATATTTACCAGCCTGTGATCCGTGGTCAGGCCGAACGCAGAGCGTTCAAAAATTTCATGCTGGTCCGGAGGCATCGACTTGCCGTTGGTCCGGATGTACTCGGCGAGGGCATCGATGATCGTCTGGGCGTGGTACACCGCCCTCTGCTCGGGAATGTCGCTGTTGTACATCGTCACCAGGGCGTTGGAATGCCAGGTAGTGATCGTTTGGCCGGGTACGTAGATGTAACTCACCCCACCGCCGTGCACGTCGATCACATGGCCGTCGGCATCGCCCCGCAGCACGGTATCTGCCAGATGAGGTTGGTCGTCATCGGGGTTGAAGCTGGTGTTCTTGAGCTTATTGGCGACCGATTCGAGTGAGAAGTAGGTATAGCCCTTCTCCTTCGTCAACTGCGCACACCGGTAGATCCAGAAATGCCAGACGCGGTCCTTGTCGGCGAATCCATTGCCATCGAATTTAACGATGTAGTGCGTGTCGTCGATCTTGCTGTCCGTGTAGCCCCCGGTAACACCGCGCTTCTGGTATCCGGTGGCGCAGCCAGCCAAAGCGGCAATCGCGAGCAGACCCGCGAGCGCCCTCATGAGCGTTTTCATAACTCCCTCCCCTGTTGTCCCTAGGCGACGGGAGTCCTCACCGTCGCACCCCTGTTCCCCACGCCGATCTGGCGCGACCGGATCATACGAGGAGCGCAGGGGTCCACGCCAGATCCGTCCCGCTCACTCAATAGCTTCGACGCCCTGTTGCTTGAGGACGCCACGCGATCCCGCATCGCCTTGAGTTGCTCGGCGGGGTGGCCCGTCCAGTTCAGAACCTCCCCGGTGACGCGAAACGGATCCCGTGAGCGATACGACTTCGTGATGTTTCCCGGAAACTTCTTGTCCGTGAGATTCGGATCGTCTTCGATGGGACCGGTAGGCTCCACGACATAGATTCTCCCGCGCCCCGTACCGATGGCCAGCTCGGCGCCCCATATGGCGGCGTCCATGGTCGCCGTCAGGTAAACGAAGGCCGCGTGCTTTCGTTGGCCGAAGTTCGAGGCATAGCCCGGAGTGATGAGATCCCCGGCTTCCAGGTGGGCCTTGGTGCCGTGGTAGTACGTTTGCGAATCAGCCACGTCGTCACTCCTGCATTACTGTCGATTCGACAGAGCGGCGATGCTGGACTACGCCCCGGGTCTTCCGGCAAGCCCCCCTGTGTTGTATAAATTAGTAACGGGAAGAGGCGCTCTGGCCGTGAACATCCCCGGCCACGATTCGAACTGATCCGCCGCATCCCTTTTCTGGCTGCGGAGCCACGGTCATGGCAATCAACGAAGAGAAACTCAACGCCTTTCTGGGAAGAGCGGTAGGTGATCTCGGCGCCGCATTCAGCGCGGTACTCGTCCTGCTTGGTGACGAACTGGGTTTGTATAAGGCGCTCGCAAAGGAGTCCCTGACACCTTTCGAGCTTGCCGAACGCACCGGCACCAACGAACGCTACATTCGCGAATGGCTTGGCAACCAGACCGCAGGCGGTTACGTCGACTACGACGCCGTAGCGGGAACGTACCGACTCAACGACGAGCAGGCCGCGTGCCTGGCCGACCCCGCCGGACCGGTCGATCTGGCTGGCGCCTATGAAATCGCGCAAGCACTTTTTCATACCTATCCCCGTGTGCGCGACAACTTCCGCAGCGGCGCCGGCATGGAATGGGGCGAGCATCATCCCTGTCTGTTCCACGGTGTCGAAAGGTTCTTTCGCGGCGGATATCACGCGCATCTTCTGAACGCCTGGTTGCCCGCTCTGGATGGCGTCGTGGAAAAATTACAGCGCGGTGGCAAGGTGGCGGATATCGGTTGCGGTCATGGCGCGAGTACCGTGCTGATGGCCAAGGCGTTCCCTGCGTCCCACTTCGTGGGATACGACTACCACGCACCTTCGATCGACGTCGCACGCGAGCGGGCACGGGAAGCGGGAGTGAGCAATACGACATTCGAGCAGGCGGATGCGTCCAGCTATGAAGGTCGTGACTTCGATCTCATCACCTTCTTCGACTGCCTGCACGACATGGGCGATCCCGACGGCGCTGCGCAGCATGCAAGAGCCTCGTTGAAGGACGACGGCACGTGCATGGTGGTCGAGCCGCATGCCGGCGACGCCGTGGCAGAGAACATCAATCCGGTCGGACGCGTGTACTACGCCGCGTCGTCGATGATCTGCGTGCCTGTGTCGCTCGCCCGGCATGGTCCGGCGCTGGGCGCCCAGGCCGGCGAAGCCCGTTTGCGCAAGGTGATCGTCGATGCCGGCGGGTTCAGGCGTCTTCGCCGTGCCGCGGAAACGCCATTCAACATCGTGCTGGAGGCGCGACCTTGAGGCGCGCGCCAGGGTCGCCGAACCATTGCGATAGACGCTGAGCGAGGGCATCGGGGACGGCATCGCCCTCGCTGGTCCAGGCAACCACCCCGTCTGGCCTCACGAGCAGGGCGCTCAGGCCGAGTCGATCCCTGGTGTCGCTGGCGATGTACGCGACGCTGTCTTCCCACTGAGTCGCCCGTGCGCGAAGCGGTGTGCGCGCGTCGAAATCCAGCAGCAGCCCCTTGCCCGTTTTGAGGTGTTCGCCCAGACGTGTTCCATCTGCCAGTTCGATATCGGGCGCACTGCGGCCGACGAGTGGATGGTCGTCGCCAAGGTCATAGCGCAGCGACACGCCCCACACCCGCTCGGCGAAGTACGTCGCACCATCACGCGTGTCGATCAGGTCGCGAACGATGGCTTCGAGCGCACGTGAACTCCGGCTCGGACGCATCAGCCCAACCTGGGCGCGCGACCAGTCCAGGACCTGCGCGCCCACCGGATGCCGTTCCGTCATATACGTGTCCAGCAGGCCCTCCGGCGCGTCGCCACGGATCGTCGCTGCCAGCTTCCAACCGAGATTCATCGCGTCACCGAGGCCGAGATTGAGACCCTGGCCGCCCAGTGGCGAGTGAATGTGCGCTGCGTCGCCGGCGAGCAACACCCGCCCACGGCGATAGTCGGTCGTCTGGTAGGCGCGATCGGTCCATGTCGTGGCGAGTCGAAGTGCTGTCAGCGTGACATCTGTGCCCGAGACGCGACGGAGCACCGCCTGGACGTGTTCGAGCGTGATCGGGTGCATCCGGTGAGACGCGCCGCCATCGAACTCGACCATACCGATGGTTCCGGGTGGCCCGTAGGTGTACATGCCCGTCGGTGTGTAGTGGCGCCCGGCCCGAAGCGGATTCGGCTCGGCGATATCGACATCGACGGAGTATCCCGTGAATTCGGGGTCGGTGCCGACAAAGGCGAAGCCGGCGGCCTTGCGCAATGTGCTTCGGCCGCCGTCGCAGCCGACGAGCCAGCGTCCGCGAAACACCTCGCCGCCCGCGCGGACGAGTACGGTTTCGGCGTCTTGCTCGAGGCCCTCGACACCCAGGCCGCGCCGGATCGTGGCGCCCATCGCGTTCGCGCGTGCCTCAAGCGTCCGTTCGAGGGACTCCATATCGACCATCATGCTCGTGCCGACAGTGCCGGACAGACGCCACGGCCAGCGCGAGCGGTCGATCTTGTCCTCGTAGAACTGGATGCCGGCAAAGTGACCACCGGGGCGTCGCGGCTGGCCCAGCCAATGCGCTGCACCCGACGCGCCAGGCCGGGCGCTGTCATTCGACGGCTGGCCTGCCGCGATGTCGTCCAGCAGGCCGCGACGGTAGAACCCGTCGATCGAGGGGGCGGAGAGTCCGCGCATCCCGAAGGGGAGGCGCTTCAAGGGGGAGCGCGGGTCGTCCTGCGGCTCCAGCACCAGCACGGACAGCCCTGCGAGCCGCAATTCGCAGGCCAGGAACAGGCCGACCGGGCCCGCGCCGGCCACCACTACGTCGTAGATCAAGCGATATCCTCAGGTAAGCGGCCGGAGACACTCTGGCCCTAAAAAGTTACACTGAGTGTAAGTTTCTACAGGGCGAATGGCCTGATGTCAAAACCGGACGGGCTTCGGAACCAGAAAAAGGCGGAGACGCGACAGGCGATTTCCAACGTCGCCACGCGCCTGTTCGTCGAGCGCGGTTTCGAGAATGTCTCGGTGGCTGAGGTCGCACGCGAGGCGGGGGTCGCCCGTAAAACGGTGTTCAATTACTTCCTGCGCAAGGAGGACCTGATCTTCGATCGCGAGGAGGAAGTCCGAACGCTGGTGCGCGACGCGATCGTGAACCGGGGGAGCCAGTCGCCTGTCCACGCATTCCAGGCGCTGATGCGAACGCTGGCAGTCACCGGACACCCGATATTCCATATGTCCGCCCGGCCGATCCAGTTCTGGCGCACGGTGGTGGAGAGCCCCGCACTGACGACGTACGCGCGGGAACTTCAGGTAACGCTGGCCAATGATCTGGGCGAAATGCTGGCCGACGCGGTACACCGCCCGCATGCCGATCCCGATGCGCGCCTCGCCGCGGCGATGCTCGTCTCGGCGCTCGTGGTGGCATACGGCGACGCACTCCGCGCGTTTCGTGAGCAGCAGGATCCGGAAGCCGCCTTCGTAAGCGTGATGGAGCGGGGCTTCGTTGGCGTGAACGCCACGGTCGTCGGGACGCCGTATGCATGAGGCGAGGGGCCGGCGACGTGTCGAATGCAGGGCCGCTCGTTCGACGAGGTAGTGAAGGCAACGCAACCCAATGGCCCGAAGGCCGCTTCAGGAGACGCTAAAGATGACCATCACCATTACGGCCTTTGAACGCTCACCCGACGGCGGCAAGGGCCTCGCACGTGATACGCGCGTTCGCTGGGCGCTGGAAGAAGTCGGCCAACCCTATGTGGTTCGCCCGCTTTCGATGCAGGCGATGAAAGACGTCGCGCATCGGTGCCTGAATCCTTTTGGCCAGATCCCGACCTATGAAGAGGGCGATCTCTGCTTGTTCGAGAGCGGCGCGATCGTCTTCCACATCGCCGAGCGGTATGCGGGCCTCTTACCGGCAGAGGCGAATGCAYGGTCCCGGGCGATCATGTGGATGTTTGCCGCGCTCAATTCCGTGGAGCCCGCGATTCTCGAAATCGTCGTCGTCAAGTTTGCGGAGGGCGACAAACCCTGGGCAAGCGAACGGATGCCTCTCGTCTTCGATCGCATTCGCCAACGGCTTCGGCCGCTGTCCGCCCGTTTGGGCGAGGCGGAGTGGCTCGATGGCGCCTTCAGCGCGGGCGACCTGATCATGGTGTCCGTACTGCTGAGGTTGAGACTCTCGGGCGTCCTCGACGAGTTTCCGAACCTCGCTGCTTATGTCGCCCGCGGCGAAGCACGGCCGGCTTACCAGCGCGCTTTCCTGGCCCAGTTAGCGCAAGCGACGGGTAACCCGGCTGCCGTCTGACTGGCTTGTCGTCGTGCGCCGGGAAGCCCAGTAGCTGTCCAGGGCCAGGGGGCCGGCCCCGCCGAAGCACAGAGCCAACAGGCCCGCGGCATAGAGCAGGTCGGTCTCATAGCCGGGCTGCCCGAAATGGGCGCCCGACGCGTCATAGGACAGCAACTTGATGGAACTGAATCCATTGGGCAGATGCACGGTCAACGTCGCGACAAGCAGCACGGCCAGCATGGAGAGTGTCGCCACGGGAACGAAGGCGCCCAGCAGGATCAACAGGCCACCCATGACTTCAACCGCTATCGTGGCCCACCCCAGCAAGTCGGCGTAAGGCATGCCCATCGCATGCAGAATCGCTATGAAGGCATCCGGCCCGCGGATGAGCTTCGCGAAACCGTGTTGCATGAAGCCAAGGCCGACCATCAGCCGTAACGGTACGGCGTACCAGCCTTGGGCGACGGGCAGGGGCGCGATGGCCCACCGCGACAGGAACAATGTCTTCATGCCGCTTAGTTCGTCGTGACGGCTCGGTCGGTTACAGGGGCCGTGCGAGTGCAATTTCTGGTGAAGTTCTTCTTGCCGTCCATGCTCGCATTGGCGGTGCCAGCGATGGAGTAGCCGGAGCCGAATCCGCGGCCTGGGCCGTAGTCCATCAACATGTCTTCGAGCGTTTGCCTACGACGTATCGGGTGAATTCTTCGCTTCTGCGATAGCGCTGAACGACGACGTTGTCCTACGGAAGGTCGATATAATTCGCCGCATGACAACCAAACGAATGAAGTTTCCCATTCAGGATTTTCCCATCCGGGGGACCATCCTGACTCCTGCGGTACGTGCGGCAGCGATTCGCGACGCGGTGATGTCGCTTGCCGCTGAAGGTGCGCTGGTGCGTGGAAAGTATCTCGGCTGCCCGCCTGTTAAGGCAATGAAGATGCGCTGAGTCATGGACTCTCGGACGCGGAAGCCCTTCACGAGCGTCTTCATCAATTGTCCGTTTACTGAGGACTACGCTTCTCTCTTCGAGGCCATGGTTTTCACCGTTCTCGCATGTGGATTTCGACCGAGATCCGCCCTTGAGAAGGGGGATAGTGGCGAAGTACGCATGGATAAGATCACTCGCCTTATCAAGGCTTCGCCCTACAGCATCCATGATCTGTCGGCCGTCGAGTTGGATGTGGCAAACCAGCTTCCGCGCTTCAACATGCCCTTCGAGCTCGGTCTCACGCTTGGGATCAGGGCCGCTGGTGGTGAGCATGCCGGCCACATGGTGCTGGTTCTCGAGCGCCGGGAATACACCTCCCAGAAATGCCTGTCCGACATTGCTGGCCAAGACCTGCAAGCGCATGGCGGGGACGAAAGGTCCGGTGGCTGCACCCTGCGCGCGGCCACCGGACCTTCTCAGGTATGACTAATTACTTACCCTCGGGAACGAGGTTAGCCAGCTTGCCCTTCTTGTCGAACTGGCAGCTGAAGTTCTTCTTGCCGTCCATGCCCGCATCAGCGGTGCCGGCGATGGAGTAGCCGGAGCCGGAATCAGCGGCCTGGATCGGCTGCAGTTGGATGTAATCGTTCTTTACGTCGTACTTCTTCGCTGCGGCATCGAGGCAGCGCGTGGTGAGCTTGCCCGGATCGGGTCGGTCGGAAGCAAAGGCGTTCGAGGCCAGGATCAGGCCGAGGGAACCGGCCAGCAGCAGGGCGGAATGGCGCATGGGTCTTTCTCCGTACGAGGCACGAGGCCGGGGTTATTGCCGGATCGAGTGTGCCCTTCGGTTCCTTGCGGCAGGATGAATTCCGGCGCCGCAAAGGTTAAAACCATGTCAAATCAGTGCATTAGGGTCGAATCAGTGCGACGAGACGAACGGGGAAGGCGTTAGCGCCTCCGGCATGGCGAAGTTCCGCTTCATCCGCGCCACTTCTTCCACCGGGGGCCTGCCGAACAGTCGTCTGAATTCGCGGCTGAACTGCGATGCGCTTTCGTAACCGACGGCGGTCGCCGCCGATGCCGCCGTGGTGTGTTGTCGAAGCATGAGCAGTCGCGCCTGGTGCAAACGGGTGGATTGCACATAGCGCATGGGCGACGTACCCGTCATCGCGCGAAAGTGCGCATGAAAGGTAGGCGCGCTCATCGCCGCTTCGCTCGCTAGTTCGCCGATGGTCAGTGGTTCGCGATAACGGCTGTGGATCATGCGGATGGCTCGGGACACCATGCCGAACTTGCCCTGTTGCGCGAGCGCAGCGCGCAGCGACCCGCCCTGCGCGCCGGAGAGGATCCGATAGTAGATTTCGCGCACCAGCGCAGCACCGAGAACGACGCCCTCTGGGGGTTTTGCCAGCGCTTCGAGCAGACGCAGGACGGACGCTGAAAGCGCTTCCTCCATGGGTGAGGCATACAGTCCTCGCGGGGTCGCCGACGACACCCCGCGCAACGCGTCGATCTGGACGCAGAGCTCCGCAGCCATTGCGTGGTCCAGCCGAAAGTAGATCGCCAGCAAGGGCTCGTCCGCGGAGGCGTCCGTCTCCATCGTGAACGGCACGGGGACGGACACGACGAGGTAGTGCTGCGCGTCGTAAACGAATACGTCGTCGCCTAGCAAGCCACGCTTGCGCCCCTGCACGACGATGACGATGCCGGGCTCGTACAGCACAGGTGTACGGCTTAACGGCCGATCGGCGCGGAGAAGACGCACGTCCGGCAGCGGCGTCAGCGTGTAGCCCTCGCCCGGTGCGAGTTCGCGGAGCAAGGCGACCATGCGGTCACGGRGGGGCGATTCCATGCGCTCACTGTCCGCCTTCGCAAGCCGCCCYGCAAGCGCCTCTCATAGGATCAGGCAATCACGCCACATGCCGGGCCATGGGACACAGCGCATCCGGGACTTACGATGGCTTCCGTTCCTAACCAGGAGGCTATCCATGTCCCGCAAGACCCTTTTCATCACCGGCGTCAGCAGTGGCTTCGGCCTGGCACTCTCCCGTGAAGCCTTGTCCGAGGGACATCGCGTGATCGGCACCGTTCGCAACGATGACGCCCGGCGTGCGTTCGAGGCGCTGCACGATGAACGTGCCCATGCCGTGTCGCTGGATGTCACCGATATCGAAGCCATTCCAGACGCTGTCGCCGAGGCGGAATCGCGTTTCGGTCCGGTGGACGTTCTCGTAAACAACGCCGGATACGGCCACGAGGGCATCTTCGAGGAGTCGCCGATCGAGGCCATGCGCCGGCAGTTCGAGGTGAACGTCTTCGGTGCCGTCGCGGTCACGCAGGCGTTCGTGCCGCGATTCCGCGAACGTCGCCACGGACACATCGTCAACATCACGTCGATGGGCGGCTTCATTACGATGCCCGGCATCGCGTATTACTGCGGCAGCAAGTTCGCGCTCGAAGGCATCAGCGAAGTACTGGGCAAGGAACTGGCGCCTTTCGGCGTGCACGTCACCGCCGTTGCGCCCGGTAGCTTTCGCACGGACTGGGCCGGGCGATCGATGCAGCGCTCGCCGCGAAGCATTGCCGACTACGACGCCTTGTTCGACCCGATCCGGCAGGCTCGACAGGAGAAGAGTGGCAAACAGCTCGGCGATCCCGCCAAGGCGGCCAGGGCGATTCTGGCGCTGGTCGAGCTTCCGAACCCGCCCGCCCACCTGATCCTCGGCAGTGACGCGCTCTCCCTCGTCCGCGGCAAGCTCGCCGCTATGACGGCGGACATCGACACCTGGGAGAGCCTGACGCGATCGACGGACGGCTAGTCGCTATCTACTGGTAGTCATCGCGTACCACGCGCTGTGCTTCAGCCGAAGCCAGTCGCGGAGCCGCTCGCTTCGCTTTCATTCCAAAGGCGAGGCGCAGCGCGGCGAACCTCCGCACACATCCTTCGTAAAGGATCACGCACGTGCCCATGCTGAGGACCAGAACGACGACGTACTTCGTCCACGGCGTCCATGCCATCGGGATGACGTAGTACCCGATCGCGACGATGACGGTCTGGTGCAGGATGTAGACCGGGTAGCTCGCCTCTCTCGCCCAGCGAAGCAGTGGATTCACGAACGAGAGGTAGCGATAGCCATAACCGACGAACACCATGACCCATAGCCAGGTGAAGATATTCGCGCCGACGCCATCGGCTATCGAATCGTGACGGATGATGCCCGTGTTGAATCCCGAGACCAGCAGGACGAACACGGCGAGCCCCATGATGAGCGACCAGCGGCGAACATTGGAAAGCCACTTCCAGGTGCCCGGGATGGATGCCATGACGTATCCGTAGGCGGTCAGAAGCAGGTAGTGATTGAAGATGTACCAATCGCTGACCAGGTTATGCGTCTCCGGAAACACCGGTTTCAGGAACGCCTCGTTGATACCAAGCGGGATACCGAGCAGAAACAGCCAGGCGCCCGGGGGTAGCCGCGGCGAAAGTCGCTTCCACCAGAGCATCGCGGGAAGCAACAACAGGATGTAGACGTAGAGATAAGCCATGAACCACAGGTGGTGCCAGCTGAAGTCGCCCGCCGGGTAGGGATGAAACTGGAGCATCCGCGTCACGTAGAACGTCAGGTAGTCGCCCACCCATTGCCCACGAAGCAACTGTTCGTAGTAGATCTGCGGTGGAACGACCAGGACCATGCCGATGACCAGAGGCACGAGTAGTTTTCGTGTTCGTTCCCGAAGGAACTGTCCCGTACTGCGTCGCTGCAAAGCGAACCACATGCCCGCGCCGGCAATGACGAAAAGCAGCGGCATGCGCAATCGATGGGCGATGTCCATGGGCCATTGCAGGGCYGGAATGGTCTGGGCATTGACGACGTGCCAGCCCCAACCGACGAAGATCATCCCGGTGTGGAAGAAGAACAGCACGAAGATGGCGATGACGCGCAACCAGTCCAGGAAGTCGTAGCGTTCCTGCCGTTCGTCGGTAGCATGCATGGATTCAGTCCCCTCTCCTGGCGATAGGCGGGAGCCTGAGGCATCGGTTGTCGG
>NZ_JBFUIT010000029.1:0-24652 GCF_056401735.1 Luteibacter sp. P4_D7_3 | reverse complement strand
TCGTCGTCTCGCTTCGTTGGGGCTGGCGCCGTCGCCGCGGCGCCGATCGTCGGTTCCGGTACGCGTGCGCCGAGCGCCGCCATATCTGCGCCTGTCGGTGCCGTACCGCTGCGCGCCACGCCGAGTGGAACACCGCCCGCGAGCGCCGCAGCCGATGGCGAGGGCGACGATGGCCCCGTACCTGGCATGACCGGTGTTTCCGCCGCCGAGGCGTTGCCGCCGATGCCGGGTCAGAAGTCAGTGCCGGGTCAGAAGTCAGTGCCGGGTCCCGCCGCCTCGTCCGGCGCGATGCCGCGCCTCGCAACGCCTGCCCAGGGGCCGACCGTCGCTTCGGTCCCGGGCAAACCCACGATTTACCTCCAGGTCGGCGCCTTTTCCGACGTGGCGAATGCCAATCGCGTGGCCGACCAGCTGAACAAAGCGGGTCTGGGCCCTGTCAGTGTTATCGAGACCGCCGTGGGCGGCCGCAGCGTGCGCCGCGTGCGCGTGGGTCCTCTGGCCGATGTCGACACCGCCGACCGCGTGACCGACCAGATATCCGGCATGGGCCTGCCTCGCCCGTCGGTCGCGGTAGACTGACCTCCTTTTTTCTTGCTTTGACTGGATCGCTGAAACGATGAAGCTCTTCCCACGCTCCCTGTTCGCTTTCGCCGCCGCTGCGCTCGTCGCCGGCGTCACCGTGGCGCAGCAGACCCCGCCGCATCCCACGCCCGTTCCGCGCCCGGTCGTTCCCGAAGCGCCGGTACCGCCGCCGCCGGACGTCGAGGGCAAGAGCTGGGTGCTGATGGATTACAACACCGGGCAGATCATCGCCTCGAAGGATCCGGACGTGCAGCTGGAGCCGGCCTCGATCACCAAGATCATGACCGATTACGTCGTCTCGGCCGAGCTGGGCAACGGCAAGATCCACAACTCCGATCCGGTCACGATCAGCGAGAACGCCTGGCGCGGCGGCGGTGCGAGCACCGACGGCTCGACCAGCTTCCTCAAGCTCAACAGCCAGGTGCCGCTGAAAGACCTGCTCTACGGCATGATCATCCAGTCGGGTAACGACGCCGCCATCGCGCTGGCCGAGCACACCGCGGGCTCCGAGCCGGCGTTCGCCAACCTGATGAACGCGTACGCCAAGCAGATCGGCATGACGCATTCGCAGTTCCAGAACGCCTCGGGTTACCCGGTAGCGAATCACTACACGACGGCTCATGACATCGCGATCCTGTCGCGCGCACTCATCCACGACTTCCCCGAGGATTACGCGATCTCGGCCGTGAAAGAGTTCGAGTGGAACGGCATCAAGCAGCACAACCGTAACCTGCTGCTGTGGCGCGACAACACCGTCGACGGCATCAAGACCGGCCACACCGCCGCTGCCGGCTACTGCCTGGCCGCTTCGGCCAAGCAGGGCGATGCCCGCATGATCGCCATCATCATGGGTGCCAGCAGCGAGAAGGGCCGCGCCGACGCCGCGCTGGCGCTGCTCAACTACGGCTTCCGTTTCTACGAATCGCACAAGCTGTACGAAGCCAACAAGCCGCTGGCCACGCCCAAGCTGTGGAAGGGCGCTGAAAACACGATCCCGCTCGGCGTTGCCGAAGACGCACTGGTGTCGGTCAAGCGCGGCGACTACGACAAGCTCAAGGCCAATCTCGATATCCCGGCCACGCTGATCGCTCCCTTCAAGAAGGGCCAGCAGGTCGGTACGTTGCGCGTGACGCTTGATGGCCAGCCGGTGCTCACCACGCCGTTGGTGGCCCTGAACGATGCACCGGAAGGCGGCTTCTTCTCCCGCCTCTGGGACACGATCATGCTGTGGTTCCACAGCGACAGCGACAAGAAGTAAGAGGGCGGCACCATGCGTGAGATCGACTTCAGCGATGCGCAGAAAGACGGCAAGGGCTTCCAGTTCCCGGGCGAGTTCGAGATCACGGCCATCGGCAATGCCGCGGCCGGTCTCGACAAGCACATCCCGGCGCTGCTCCACGCTATCGGCCTGGAAGTACTGCACGAGACCCTGTCGACCAAGCTCACCCCGGCTGGGAATTATCAGTCGGTCACGGTGAGCTTCGTCGCACCGAGTCGTGAGAAGTACCTGGAAGCGCATAGCACCTTGCGGGCTGACGAGAACATCCGCTTTACGATGTAACGCCCTTTGTGGGAGCCGATTCATCGGCGATGCCTTGTGTGGGAGCCGCTTTAGCGGCGATGGGCCTTGCCGGCTGCCGCCGGATCGCCGCTGAAGCGGCTCCCACACAGAGCCCTCCCATCAGCCTTGTAACACTGGGCCAGCGCCCACAATTCCTCGACATCCCCTCCGACCCGATCCCGATGACCCTCCCGCTCAACGTCCGCCGGCTGGGGCGCGTCCCCTACGAATCCACCTGGAAGGCCATGAGCGCCTTCACCGACAACCGCACCGACGACACCGTCGACGAGCTGTGGCTGCTGGAGCATGACCCGGTGTTTACCCTGGGGCAGGCGGGTAAGGAGGAACACGTGCTGGCGGCGGGGGATATCCCGGTGGTGCGCGTGGATCGCGGTGGCCAGGTGACCTATCACGGTCCCGGCCAGATCGTGGCTTATCCGATGATCGACCTGCGCCGCGTCGGCGTGGGCGTGCGCGAGCTGGTCAACCGGATCGAGCAGGCCATCATCGACACCATGGGCGAATGGAATATCGGCGCCGAACGCCTTGAGGGCGCCCCGGGCGTCTACGTGGCCGGGGCCAAGGTCGCGGCCCTCGGGCTGCGCATCCGCCGGGGTTGCAGCTTCCATGGGCTGGCCTTCAACGTGGACATGGACCTCGAGCCCTATCACCGCATCAATCCCTGCGGCTACAAGGGTTTGGAGGTCACCCAGGTGTTAGACTTGGGCGGTCCGTCGCGGTTGGCAGACGTGGAAGACGTCCTGGTACAGGAATTCTGCAAGCAGTTTGGCTTCCACGCCGTATCAGCCGAACCCTCCCTCCCCGAACTCCCCGCCCGCATTGCGGTCTGAGGTCGTAGCCGTTATGAGCCAACCCTCCACTTCCCCCTCCCGCAGCATTCCCATCGCCGTCGTCGACAAGCCGGGCGAGAAGATGCTCGGTAACGACAAGATCGCGCTCAACCGCGCGAACTTCGATACCGACGTGCCCACGCTGCGCAAGCCGAGCTGGATCCGCGTGCGACTGCCCCAGGGCAATGCCGTGCAGCAGCTGAAGGCGCGCCTGCGCGAGAACTCGCTGGTCACGGTCTGCGAAGAAGCCTCCTGCCCGAACATCCACGAATGCTTCTCCAAGGGCACCGCCACCTTCATGATCCTCGGCGAGGTCTGCACCCGCCGTTGCTCGTTCTGCGACGTGGCCCATGGCCGCCCGCAGCCGCCGGATCCGATGGAGCCGGCACGTCTGGCCGAGACCATCCGCGACATGCGGCTGAAGTACGTGGTGATCACCTCGGTCGATCGCGACGACCTCCGCGACGGTGGCGCCGAGCATTTCGCCTCGTGCATCCGTGCGGTGCGCCACGCCAGCCCGAACATCCGCATCGAAATCCTCACCCCGGATTTCCGCGGCAAGGGCCGTATGGAGCGCGCGCTGGAAGTCATGAAGGACTTCCCGCCGGATGTCTTCAACCACAACCTCGAGACGGTGCCGCACCTGTACCGCGAAGTCCGTCCGGGTGCCGATTACCAGTGGTCGCTCGACCTGCTCAAGCGTTTCAAGGCACAGCACCCGGAGGTGCCGACCAAGTCCGGCATCATGCTGGGCCTGGGCGAGACGATGGAGCAGGTGCTCGAGACCATGCGCGATCTACGTAACCATGACGTCGACATGATCACCATCGGCCAGTACCTGCAGCCGACGGCGCATCACCACCCGGTGGTCCGTTACTGGACGCCGGACGAATTCGAGGCGCTGCGCGTCGCCGGTGAAGAGATGGGCTTCGGCCATGTCGCTTCCGGCCCGTTGGTGCGATCCTCCTACCATGCCGACCTGATGGCTCACGCCGCCGGCGTCGTCGAATAAACGCCCCAAAGCAATCCGAGGCTTCGACTACATGACCCTTCGCCCCGCGTTCGCCCTCCTGCTGGCCCTTTCCGCCGCAGGTGCCCAGGCACAGACAGCCGCCCCGCAGCAGCCGGGCGCGGCCGCGCCGGCGACGAAGGCCGCGACACCGCAGCCGAAGGACGCCTCCGAAGCGGCGACCTCGCCGGAGCCGCAGCGCAAGGAGTCCAGCCTCCCGCTGAAGCCGACCGCCGCCGAAGCGCAGGCCTCGCAGCTGTCGGCGCGCTTCCTCACGCGCTTCCACTACCAGGCGCAGCCGCTCGACGACGCCATGTCGGCCAAGATCTATAAGGCCTACTTCGACTCGCTCGATGCCGAGAAAGTCTTCTTCACCCAGGAAGATATGGACAAGTTCGCGCCGCTGAAGACGCAGTTCGACGACGCGATCTGGAACCAGGACCTCACCGGTCCGTTCTCGGTGTTCAACCTTTACGTGACGCGCGCCGTGGATCGCATGAACTACGCGCGCGGCCTGCTCAAGAAGGGCTTCGACTTCAGCGGCAACGACAGCTTCAACTTCGACCGCAAGAAGGCCGCGATCCCGAAGAACCAGGCCGAGCTCGACGACGTGTGGCGCAAGCGCACCATGAACGACTGGCTGCGCCTGAAGCTCGCCGGCAAGAGCGACGACGACATCCGCAAGACACTCGACAAGCGCTACGCGACCTACATCAGCCGCGTGCGCCAGCTCGATGACGAAGACGCGACGCAGGCCTTCATGACCGCGTACGCCAACTCGACCGATCCGCACACCGACTACCTCKGCCCCCGTGCCGCGGACGCCTTCGATATCGCCATGCGCCTGTCGCTGGAAGGTATCGGCGCGGTGCTGCAGGCACGCGACGACTACACCACCATCCGCGAGCTCGTCCCGGGTGGCCCGGCGATCAAGTCCGGCAAGATGAAGGCGGGCGACCGCATCGTCGCCATCGGCCAGGGCGAAACCGGTCCCATGGTCGACGTGGTTGGCTGGCGCCAGGACGACGTGGTCAAGCTCATCCGCGGCAAGAAAGACACCACGGTCCGCATCGAGATCCTTCCGGCCGATGCCGGTGTGGACGGCAAGCACGACATCGTGACGCTGATCCGCAAGAAGGTCACGATGGAAGAGCAGGCCGCCAAGTCCAAGGTCATCGACGTGAAGGACGGCGATGTCACGCGCAAGATCGGCGTGATCGACCTGCCCACGTTCTACCAGGACTTCGGTGCACGCCGCGCCGGCGATACCAATTTCAAGAGCGCCACCCGCGACGTCGCCAAGCTGCTCACCGAGCTCAAGGCGCAGAAGGTCGAGGGCGTGGTGATCGACCTGCGTAACAACGGCGGCGGTTCGCTGTCCGAGGCGACCGAGCTCACCGGCCTCTTCATCGATACCGGTCCGGTCGTTCAGGTGCGCGATGCGCGCGGCCAGATCGACGCCCAGGGTGACGACGTGCCGGGCATGTCGTGGGATGGCCCGATGGCCGTGCTGGTCAACCGTGGTTCGGCGTCGGCGTCGGAAATCTTCGCCGCGGCGATCCAGGATTACGGTCGCGGCGTCATCATCGGTGAGCCGACCTTCGGCAAGGGCACCGTGCAGAACCTGGTCGACCTCGACAAGTTCGGCAAGGCCGCGACGGGCGAAGATGCCAAGTACGGCGAACTCAAGATGACCATCGCCGAGTTCATCCGCATCAACGGTGACAGCACGCAGCTGCGCGGTGTCACACCCGACGTCATGTTCCCGCAGAACGGCGACGCCAAGGAATTCGGTGAGTCCACCTACGACAACGCATTGCCGTGGCGTCACATCGATCCGGCCGACTACAAGCCGGTCGCCGACCTGAAGCCGATCGTCGGTCCGCTCAACGCCAAGCACGAAGCGCGCGTGGCGAACTCGCCGGCGTGGAAGCTCATGCTCGACGAAATGGCCGAGTACAAGAAGCTGCGCGACAAGACCGACATCTCGCTGAACTTCGCCGCACGCCAGGCCGAGCGTAAGCAGTACGACGCGCTGCAGACCGACTTCCGTAACCGTCGCAAGGCGATCTTCGGTGGCGACGGCAGCCCGGCGGGCGCCGGTGACGACGCGAACAACGGCGACGACGGCCTCAACGCCAACGAGCGCAGCCTCAAGACCGAGATCAAGGCGGAAGCCGATGCGAAGAAGGCGAAGGACACGCCGCTCGATGAAGCCGCACACATCGTTGGCGATGAGGTTTCGCTGATCAAGGCGGATCCGAAGATCGCCGCGCAGGTGCTGCCGTACGGCGGGCGGAAAATCGACGCCCCGCAAACGGCGCAGGTGCCGTCGAGCCCTCCGGCTTCGACCACGCCGTAAAACAAGAAGCCCGCCATTGGCGGGCTTTTTTTTGCTCCGTGTAGGAGCCGATTCATCGGCGATCCCGCGGCAGCGGGCCAGGTTGTCGCAAGCACCCATTCGCCGATGRATCGGCTCCTACAGAAGGGCTTGCGATGCTAGCCTCAGTGCCGAATTAGAAACGGCAGGAGGCACACCCCATGAACGACTTTCTCGATCATCTCGGCATCGACGCGGCCACGCGCGCGCTGATCGTCACCTATTCGATCCGCATCGGCCTGGCGTTGCTGCTGTTGCTGATCGGCTTCTGGATATCCGCACGCGTCGCCAACCTCGGCCGTCGCGCCCTGGAGCGCGCCCGCGTCGATGTCACGCTGGCGATGTTCCTGCGCAACATCATCTACGGCATCCTCATCGCGCTGCTGCTGATCCAGGTGCTCGGCATGGCCGGTATTCCGACCGCGTCGTTCATCGCCGCGATCGGCGCCGCCGGGCTGGCCATCGGCCTGGCCCTCAACAGCTCGCTGTCCAACCTCGCCTGGGGCGTGCTGTTGATCCTGTTCCGTCCGTTTCGCGTGGGCGATCACGTCACCATCGGCGGTGTCGAAGGTGACGTGCAGAGCGTGAACCTCATGCACACCTACCTGATCACGCCGGACAATCGCCAGGCCGTGCTGCCGAATGCCAAGGTCGGCGGTGACGCGATCATCAACTTCAATGTTCGCGGTACGCGTCGCTTCGAGATCAAGGTCGGCATCGGCTACAACGACGATATCGGCAAGGCCATGCAGGTGGTGCGCGACCTGTTCGCCGCCGACTCGCGCATCCTCAAGGACCCCGTCCCGGGTGTCTGGACCGAAGCCCTCGGCGATTCCAGCGTGAACCTCGTCGTCCGCGGCTGGACCGCCACCGCCGATCTGTGGGAGACCCAGACCACGCTGATCCGCAGCATCAAGGAGCGGTTCGACGAGTCCGGCATCACTATCCCGTATCCGCAGAGCGAGATTCGGTTGGTGAGTGCGCCTGCGGCGGAGCCGAAGGCGGAGTGATCCCGACGGGGCGCGCTTTGTGTGGTGTGGGAGCCGCTTCAGCGGCGATAGGGTGCTTGCGGCGACCCGGCCCGCTGCCGCGGGATCGCCGCTGAAGCGACTCCCACAATCCCCGGGATCGCCGCTGAAGCGGCTCCCACAATCGCCGGCATGGGTGCCTCCCGCATGGTTCTAGCTGAAATGCAGGCAAACAACCGTTTGAATCGTGGGAAACGCCGCCTGAGGGATTACAATCGACCGGTTGCGCCGTCCAGCGGCGCCCGTCCTTCCCCCGCCGGTGGGTTTGCCGCCCGCCGACGCCTGCTTCAGGAGTTCCTATGGCCGACGTCAAAGAAGCCCGTGTCCCCGATATTGGTGGCAGCGCGGTCCCCGTCATCGAAATCATGGTCAAGGTCGGCGATCGCGTCGAGAAAGACCAGAGCCTGGTGACGCTCGAATCCGACAAGGCCACGATGGAAGTGCCGGCGCCGTTCGCTGGCGTCATCAAGGAACTGAAGGTCAAGGTCGGCGATGAAGTCGACGAAGGCCACGTGATCGCCCTGGTCGAAGCCGACGGCGACGCCCCGGCTGCCGCCGCACCGAAGGCGGAAGCGCCCAAGGCTGAGGCCGCCAAGGCCGATGCTCCGAAGGCCGATGCGCCCAAGGCCGCCGCACCCGCGCCGGCTCCGGCCGCCGCCAAGGCGCCGTCCGCGTCGAAGTCCTCCGGTCCGATCAACGTCACCGTGCCCGACATCGGCGGCAAGCCGGTGCCGATCATCGAGCTCATGGTCAAGGTTGGCGACACCGTCACCAAGGACCAGAGCCTGATGACGCTCGAGTCCGACAAGGCCACGATGGATATTCCCGCGCCGTCCGCCGGCGTGATCAAGGAACTGAAGGTCAAGGTCGGCGACGAGGTCAACGACGGCGACCTGATCGCCGTGCTGGAAGGCGAGGGCGGCGACACCGCTGCCGAAGCCGACGCACAGCCGGCCGCCGCAGCCGCCAAGCCGGCCGCTGCCGAGGCGCCTGCCGAAGCACCGAAGCGCGAAGCCGCCGCCGACGTTCCGGCCGGTGGCGCACCGCGCACGCCGCCCGTGTCGTTCGATGCCAGCGTCGTCATGCCGGGCTCCGTGCCGTACGCCAGCCCGTCCGTGCGCGCTTACGCTCGCGAACTCGGCGTGGACGTGGCCCAGGTCAAGGGCAGCGGTCGCGGTG
Source organism: Luteibacter sp. P4_D7_3 (assembly GCF_056401735.1). Classification (NCBI taxonomy): domain Bacteria; kingdom Pseudomonadati; phylum Pseudomonadota; class Gammaproteobacteria; order Lysobacterales; family Rhodanobacteraceae; genus Luteibacter; species Luteibacter sp. P4_D7_3. The sequence goes on along the minus strand of NZ_JBFUIT010000029.1, from coordinate 16,062 downwards.
GTCGCATCCAGCGCGAAGACATTTCCGGCTACGTGAAGCAGGTCATGACCGCGGGCGTTCCGACGTCCGCCGGTGGCACCGCTGCTGCCGGTGGCGGTCTTTCGTTGCTGCCGTGGCCCAAGGTCGACTTCTCGAAGTTCGGCGAGATCGAAGAGAAGCCGCTCGGCCGCATCCCGAAGATCTCCGCCGCGAACCTCGCCCGCAACTGGGCGATGATCCCGCACGTTACGCAGTTCGAAGACGCCGACATCACCGAGCTGGAAGCCTTCCGTAAGAAGCTCGGCGAAGAGAACAAGGACGTCAAGGTCAGCCCGCTGGTCTTCCAGATCAAGGCGGTCGTCGCGGCGCTGAAGAAATTCCCGCAGTTCAACGCCTCGCTCGACGCGGCGGGCGAGACGCTCACGCTGAAGAAGTATTTCAACGTCGGTATCGCGGTCGATACGCCGGACGGCCTCGTCGTCCCGGTCATCCGCGACGCGGACAAGAAGGGCCTGCTCGAGCTGGCCGCGGAACTCAGCGAGATCTCGAAGAAGGCGCGCGACAAGAAGCTCACCGCTGCGGACATGCAGGGCGGCTGCTTCTCGATTTCCTCGCTTGGCGGCATTGGCGGCACGGCGTTCACGCCGATCGTCAACGCCCCGGAAGTGGCGATTCTCGGCGTCTCGAAGGCCGCGATGAAGCCCGTCTGGAACGGCAAGGAATTCGCGCCGCGCCTGATCCTGCCGTTGTCGCTGTCGTACGACCACCGCGTCATCGACGGCGCGCTCGCCGCTCGCTTTGCCGTCTTCCTGGCCAACCAGCTCGGCGACATCCGTCGCCTGCTGCTCTGACGGGGACGCATCGCCATGGCAAACACCATTGAACTGAAAGTCCCCGACCTCGGCGGCTCGCACGACGTGCCGGTCATCGAGATCCTGGTGAAGGTGGGTGACACCGTCGCCAAGGACCAGAGCCTGGTCACGCTCGAATCCGACAAGGCCACGATGGACGTGCCGGCCTCGCAGGGCGGCACCATCGTCGAGATCAAGGTCAAGGTCGGCGACGAGCTCAACGACGGCAGCGTGATCGCGCTGATCGAGGCCGAGGCTGGCGCTTCGGCTTCGGCTGAGAAGCCAGCGGGCGACAAGGCTTCTGCGGCTGCGAAGCCGGCCGCTGCGGCGCCTGCCGCTTCGAAACCTGCGACGCCRTCCACGACGGTATCGGAAGCGCCGGCTCCCGCTCCCGTCGCGACGTCTGCTGCACCCAAGGCGGCCGCCGACTCCGGTCGCAAGGCCGACATCGAGTGCCAGCTCGTCGTCCTCGGCTCCGGTCCGGGCGGCTACACCGCCGCGTTCCGTGGTGCGGACATCGGCCTGGATACCGTCCTCGTCGAGCGTTACGCCATCCTCGGTGGCGTCTGCCTCAACGTCGGCTGCATTCCGTCCAAGGCGCTGCTTCACGCCGCTGCCGTGATCGACGAGGCCGAAGCCATCGCCGCGCACGGCATCACCTTCGGCAAGCCGACCATCGACCTGGACAAGCTGCGCTCGTTCAAGGAAAAGGTCGTCGGCAAGCTCACCGGCGGTCTCGCCCAGATGGCGAAGGCACGCAAGGTCCGCACCGTCACCGGCGTCGGCACCTTCATCTCGCCCAACGAAATGGAAGTCCAGACGGCCGAGGGCACCAAGCTCATCCGTTTCGAGAATGCCATCATCGCGGCAGGTTCGCAGTCGGTGAAGCTGCCGTCGTTCCCGTGGGACGACGAACGCGTGATCGACTCGACCGGCGCGCTCGAACTGCGTGACGTACCGAAAACCATGCTCGTCGTCGGCGGTGGCATCATCGGCCTGGAAATGGCCACGGTGTACGCCCGCCTCGGTTCGGAAGTCACCGTGGTCGAGCTCGCCGACCAGCTCATGCCGGGTGCCGATCTCGACCTGGTGAAGCCGCTGCAGGCGCGTATTGCCAAACGTTACAAGGGCATCCACCTCAAGACCAAGGTCGTCGAGGCGAAGGCCACCAAAGCCGGCATCGAAGTCACCTTCGAAGGCGAAAGCATTCCCGAGACCAAGGTGTTTGACCGCGTGCTCGTTTCCGTCGGCCGCTCGCCGAACGGTAACAAGGTCGGTGCGGACAAGGCCGGCGTCGAAGTCAYCGACCGCGGTTTCATTCCTGTCGATCGGCAGATGCGCACCAACGTGAAGAACATCTTCGCCATCGGCGACCTCGTCGGCCAGCCCATGCTGGCGCACAAGGCCACGCACGAAGCCAAGGTCGCTGCGGAAGCGGCCGCCGGCCAGAAGAGCTTCTTCGACGCACGCGTGATTCCGTCGGTGGCCTATACGGATCCGGAAATCGCCTGGGTCGGCGTGACCGAGCGCGAGGCGAAGGAAAAGGGCCTGAAGATCGGCGTCGGCAAGTTCCCCTGGGCGGCCTCCGGCCGTGCCATCGGCATCGACCGCACCGAAGGCTTCACCAAGCTCCTGTTCGATGAAGAGACCCACCGCATCGTCGGCGCCGGCATCGTCGGTGTCCACGCTGGCGATCTCATCTCCGAACTCGCGCTCGCCATCGAAATGGGCGCCGAAGCCGGTGACATCGGCCGCACCGTCCACCCGCATCCCACGCTCGGTGAATCCGTCGGCATGGCTGCCGAGGTGTACGAAGGCACGATCACGGATCTGTACATTCCGAAGAAGAAGTAACCCACGCTCACCCGCGGTGCCGGACGGCATCGCGGGTGACGCGTTGGCGGCATCGTGGGGTGATGCATTCCCCCCTGCTGCAATCCCATCGGCTTCGCCTGGCCCGTGTGTCGGAACCCGGCCGCATCTATCTGATTACCTCGGTGTGCTGGAATCGGGCGCCTGTCTTTCGCGATGTGCGCAACGCACGTATCGCTTCCCGTGTGTGTCATAGCCCGAAGACATGGCCGAATGCCACGTGTCTTGCGTGGGTGGTCATGCCTGATCACTGGCATGGGTTGATTGAACTGCATGAGGGTGATCTTTCCCGGACGATCGCCCGGTTCAAGGCGATGGTTTCGAGCAACATCAAGCGGAAGACGGGGCGGAAGTCGCCGGTCTGGCAACGGACGTTTCATGATGCGGCGTTGCGGTCGGATGACGATGTTAAGGCTGCGGCGAGGTATCTGGTGGCCAACCCGTTGCGTGCGGGGCTTGCTGAGAGCGTTGGGGAGTATCCGTATTGGAATGCTGCTTGGCTTTAATGCCGCCTCGCTGACGCATCGGCCCCTGCTTGGTAGGAGCCGATTTATCGGCGATGGGTTGTGCGACACGGTTAGGGGTTCGCCGATGAATCGGCTCCTACCGAGCGGGGGCGCGGTGCCCTGTACGGATCTGCGTCCTGCCTCGGGACAAATTCTCAGCCTTATGGCATCGTCCGGGGATGTCTGCCCCTCAGCCTGCTCACTACCTCCGTCGCCTGGGTATCTGGGATGCCGCGATGATCGTCATCGGCGGTGTCATCGGTGCGGGTATTTTCCGTACGCCGGCCACCGTCGCGCAGCTCACCAGTTCGGGCGGGGAAGTCATCCTCTTCTGGACGTTGGGTGGCCTGCTTACCCTGGCCGGGGTGCTCTGTTACGCCGAACTCGGTGCGCGGCGGCCGCAGGCGGGTGGCACGTATGTGTATCTGCGCGAGGCCTTCGGTCAGTTGCCGGCCTTCCTGTTCGGCTGGACCATGGCGCTGATCAACTACCCGGGCAGCGTGGCCGCGGTGGCGACCACGTTCGCCGACTATGCGTGCCGCGCCATGGGCCTGCCGCATGAGTGGGTCAAGCCACTGGCCGTGGGTGCGATCAGCTTCATCGTCGCGGTGAACCTGTTCGGCATTCGCGCCGGTGCCCTGGTGCAGAACATCTTCACCGTGCTCAAGCTCGGCGCCGTGGCCCTGCTGATCGTGGTCGGCCTCTTCCTTGCGAAGGGTCATCTCGGTGCCGCCTTCGCCGCCGATCCGACGCACGACGTGCCCGTGAGCACGGTGATCGGTGCGATCCTTCCGGCCTTGTTCGCCTATGGCGGCTTCCATTACCTCAACGACCTCGCGGGTGAAGTGCGTGATCCGCAACGTACGCTGCCGCGTGCGCTGGGTCTGGGCATGCTTAGCGTCGTGGTCTGCTACGTGCTGGTGAACATCGCTTACATGACCGGCCTCGGTCATGCCGGTCTGGCCGCGAGCACCGCACCGGCAGCCGACCTCATGCGTCGCGTCTTTGGCGAATCCGGCGCGACGATCATCGCCGTCGGTATCGCATGCTCCACCTTCGGTTACTGCAGCATCGCCATTGCCGGTGGTGCGCGCGTGCTGCAGGTGATGAGCGCGGACGGGATGTTCTTCAAGCCGATCGCGCGTATCGAGCCGCGTACGGGCGCGCCACAGTTTGCGCTCGTCGCGCTGGGTGGCTGGGCGATCGTCCTGCTGGTTTCTGGCAGCTTCAACGCACTGCTCAATTACACGACCGTGGGCGAGTGGCTATCGCATGCGTTCGGCATCGCGACCATCTTCTGGTATCGCAAGAAATTGAAGTCGGAGCCATCGCCGTATCTGGTGCCGGGGTATCCGGTGTTGCCGTTGATTTTTACGGTGACGGTGTTGTGCGTGATTGCTGCCTCGGCGATTACGCAGCCGGGTGATGCGGGGATGAGCCTGGTGATTATTGCGATTGGTGTGCCGGTTTATTACATGTGGCGGAAGAGGCGGGCGGTTTAGGGCTTGCTGGTGATGTAGCGCTTGCCGGTGGAATAGAGCTCGCCGATGAATCGGCTCCTACCGGGCGGGGGCATCGCCGATGAATTGGCTTCCACAACGTGGCAGCATCGGGGGATGCGAACCTTTCTTTCGTTTTTGCTTATCGGTGCCACGGTGTCGGCGCAGGCCGCGACGGTGGATCTGGCTCATCCGGATGCCGTGCGTATGACGCCGAAGGGTGCCTCGCTGGATCCCACCATCTGTAAAGCAGCCGATGGCAGTGAGCTGGTCGCGGTGACCTTCCAGCCCTCCCCTTCGCCCTCGCTGGTGATCGCGCCGAAGCAAGGGAGTTGGGCGTGGCCCGCCGACGGCGCCATGCGTCTTCGCGTGCAGAACGGCATGCCCTGGCCGGTCACGCTCATCGTCGACATCGCCTCGAACGACAAGCACATCATGACCACGGTCGGCGTGCCTCCGGGGCCGCCGCAGACACTGTCGGTCTCGCTGAAGCCGACGTCGCCACGCGCCTTCGGCATGCAGGTCGGGCCGCCGATGCCGTTCGACGAAGGCAGGGAAAAGTGGCTCGTCGCCACGGCGGTCGAAGGCCAGGTCGATGCCGGCGCGATCACCTCGGTGACGCTGTCGATGCCACAGCCGGGCGCGGCGCAGACGCTGCTGTTCGGCAAGCTGGACACCGTGGCCGACGATGTCGATCTTCGCCAGGCGTATGCCGTCCTCGTCGATGGCCTTGGCCAGTACACGCGCAGCGCATGGCCAGAGAAGGTGGCCAACACCGAAGCGCTCAAGCAGCGCGCGAACGCGTTGCCGGCCGCGGCCCCTGTCAAGGGCCTCGATCAGTACGGCGGCCGCACCGATCTGCCCGCCTTGCAAAAAACCGGATGGTTCCACACGCAGAAACAGGGCAATCGCTGGTGGCTGGTCACGCCGGAAGGCCACGCCTTCTTCTCGCTCGGCGTGAACGCCGTGAACATGACGGACGGCCGTACCTACGTGCAGGGCCGCGAGTTCATGTTCGCCGACCCCGCCGCGGCCAACGGTAAGTTCGGCGGCACATCGGACAGTCGCAGCGATGCCGGCTCGCAGCGCGACAACGGCATGAACCACGGCCGCTGGTGGGACGTCTACGCAAACAACGTCGCGCGTACGCTGGGCGATAACCCCGAAGCCCCGTGGCGCAAACGCACGGTCGATCGCCTGAAGGCCTGGCGCTTCAACACGCTCGGCAACTGGAGTGATCCGGGCTTTGCTGGCGACCACCGGATCGCCTACACCGTGCCGATCCTCATCCACGGCGACTTCAACACGGTGAGCACGGGCTACGACTACTGGGGCCGCATGCCGGATCCCTTCGACCCGCGCTTCATCAAGGCGACCGAAGTCGCCGTCGCGGCGGCGAGCAAGGGCGTGCGCGACGATCCCTGGCTGCTCGGCTACTTTGCCGACAACGAACTGGCGTGGGCAGGGCAGGGACCGCAAGGCCGCTGGGCGCTCGCCGTCGGCAGCCTCGCGCAGGGGCCGGAGAGTCCGGCGAAGCAGGCGTTTCTCGCCTACCTGAAGAAGACGCATGGTGAGGCCGCAGCGTTTGCCAAGGCGTGGGGCGTCGAAGCGTCATCGTGGGACCAGGTGGCCGCGAAAGGCTTCAAGGCACCCGACCCGAGCGAAGCGCATCCCGCCGTCGCGGTRGACTACATCGCCTTCCTGAAACTCTATGCGGGACAGTATTTCCGCACCGTCGCGCAGACGCTGAACAAGGCCGATCCGCATCATCTCTTCCTTGGCGGCCGGCTTGCCGTGCGCACGCCGGAGACCGAAGAGGCGAGCGCCACGTACGCCGACGTGACCAGCWTCAACACCTATACCGATCTGCCCGAGCACGGCTTCGACGTGGCCGAGTTCCGCAAGTTCGACAAGCCGGTGATGATCACCGAGTTCCATTTCGGCTCGGCCGATCGCGGGCCCTTCGGCAATGGCGTCGCCGCGGTAGGCAGCGAGGACGAGCGGGGTAAGGCTTACGCGCGCTTCGTGGATGCCGCGGTCGCATCGGGCGTGATCGTCGGCACCCATTGGTTTCAGTACGTCGACCAGCCGGTCACCGGTCGCATCCTCGACGGGGAGAACAGCCATATCGGCCTGGTCGGCATCACCGACATCCCGTTCGAGGGTTTCACGCGCGCCGTCACCGACGCGAACGCGCGCTCAGGCGGCGGGCGCTAGCTGCAAGCCGTTGCGCGTCTCGCGGGCCACTTCACGGCCGAAGGCGAAGGCCAACGGCTCGGCGAGGCCGACGATGGCGCTGAGGGCCACGTTCTGGTTCACCGCGTAACTCATCGAAAAGGCGATGCTGAAGTGCGTCGCCGCGTATTTGATTTTCCTGGCCACGGCCGGACTCTCCAATAAGAATGACTCTCATTATGGGGATGGCGAGCCCCGAGTCCAACTGATGGTTCGCATCGAATCGATAGGAGTTCCCTATCGACCGACGACCGTCAACGACGAATCGTCGTTCCGAGCACCATCGCCACGACCATGACCAGCGCGACGGCCATGCAGGCGCTGGTCGGCTTGACCCGGCGGGCATCGATCCGCGGCACCAGCCGCCAGATGAGGAAGGCGCCGATCAGCATGTCCAGCACCAGCGAGGCGCGCATCCAGGGCAGGACGAAGATCGACTGCCCCGGCGCCTGGCCGTGCTGCGCAGCGATCGCCAGACCGCCGGTAAGCACCGCGATGAGCGCCCAGATCAGGCTGGCCATGTAGGCACGGTTGAACACCACCGGCGTCTTCTCGAGGAAGCGTAGGGCTCCCCAGACGATAAGGGCAGGGATGACGGCGGCGGCGCTGGAGTAGATCACCCACCAGATAGCGGCGGAGAGGAAGGTCAGGAGAGGCTGGGTCACATGGCTTCCATCAGTACGCCGGGCCGAAGCGGCCGAGTGCCTTGCTCATCAGCCATGCCGGCCCGATGAGAAGGTACTGGAGGTCGGTCAGGAACGAGGGACGCTTGCCTTCGATCTTGTGCCCGATGAACTGGCCGATCCAGGCCACCACGAAGATGCCGATGGCCAGCCAGAGCAGACCGCTGCTGCCGATGGTGCGGTAGAGCGAATCGGTAACCAGCGCCAGCGAGAGGAAGGCGCCGGCCATGGCCAATCCGATCTTGCGCGACAGCCGGTAGTAGTAGAAGCAGAAGGCCAGGAACATGGCCAGCACAGCCCACAGGCCCGGACGACCGAGCCAGCCGGGCACCGGGATCAACCAGATCAGTGCGACCACCGTCCAGGTGATGGCCGGTACGCAGATCCAGTGAATCAGCCGATTCGTCGGGTTCTGATGATCGGCTGCGTAGTTGTCGAACCAGGTGGCTGCGTCGCGCATGGTCGTACCCCTGTAAGAACCTTCCAGCCAGAGCTTAGTCCAGTCGGATGCCCGCGAGCTTGTCCAGCGCCTCGGCGTACTTGTCCGCAGTGCCGTCGATGACATCCGCCGGCACCTTCGGCGCGGGCGGCGTCTTGTTCCAGCCGATCTGCTCGAGGTAATCGCGGACGAACTGCTTATCGTAGCTCGGCGGGCTGATGCCGACCTGGTAGTCGTCGGCCGGCCAGAAGCGCGAGGAATCCGGGGTGAGCATCTCGTCCATGATGTGCAGCACGCCGTTCTCGTCGGTGCCGAACTCGAATTTCGTATCGGCGATGATCACGCCGCGCTCGGCGGCATAGGCCGCGGCCCAGGCGTAGATCTCAAGCGTGGCCTTACGCACGGCGTTCGCCATGTCCTCGCCGACCAGGGCGACGACAGCCTCGAAGCTGACGTTCTCATCGTGGTCGCCCACGGCGGCCTTGGTCGACGGGGTGAAGATCGGCTCCGGGAGCTTCGCGGCCATCTGCAGGCCTTCGGGCAGCTTGATGCCGCAGATGTCACCGGTGGCCTGATACGACTTCCAACCCGAGCCGATGATGTAGCCGCGGGCGATGGCTTCGACCGGGACGGGTTTCAGGCGCTTGGTGATCACGGCGCGCTTCGCGTACAGCGCGGCATCCACGCCGGCCGGCAGCACCGAGGCGACGTCTTCGCCGGTGAGATGATTCGGAATGATGTGGGCGGTCTTGCCGAACCAGAAATTGGAGATCTGCGTGAGCATCTCGCCCTTGCCCGGAATCGGATCGGGTAACACCACGTCGAACGCCGAGAGCCGGTCCGTCGCCACCATGAGCAGGCGGTTGCCCGGCAAGGCATAGACGTCGCGGACCTTGCCGCGATGGATGAGGTCCAGGCCGGGCAGGTCGGATTGCGAGAGGGTGGTGGGCACGGCGAGGACTCCGGTAGGTACATTGCGAAGTTCGCCATTGTACCGGCCCCCTGCTCGGTAGGAGCCGATTCATCGGCGATGGGGTGCTGGCGACAACCTGGCCCGCTGCCGCGGGATCGCCGATGAATCGGCTCCTACCGAGCAGGATGGAAAGGCCGTAGGCGTTGGCCTGCTAGAATTTAGGGTTACTGCCCCCATTGCCCTGCCATGCGAATCCTGACGACCGCGGCGCTTGCCCTGGCCTTATCCGCCCCTGTCCTTGCCACGCCGCCCACGAAGCCGGCGCGCCTGGGACTGTGCGCGGCGTGCCACGGTGAAGACGGCATGGCACGCATTCCCGGCGCACCCAACCTGGCCGGGCAGAAACTCGATTATCTTCGCGAAGCGCTTCGCCAGTACCGCGATGGCCGCCGCGACATCCCCGTGATGCGCGCAGCCACCGGCCCCCTCACCGATGCGGAACTGGACCAGCTGGCCCAGTGGTTCTCCGCGCAAACCCCTTCCAGAGCGGCTCCATGAATTTTACCGGTACCTTCATCGGCATCGTCGCGGGCATCTGGTTGACCCACAACCTGCTCGGTGCCCTCATCGGCGGCGCCCTCGGCTTCATGTTCGACGCCAGTCGCCAGCAGAACCAGCGACGGCGCGCCCCCGCACAGGGCGGCTACATCTCGCCGCTGTTCGCGCTGATCGGCGCGGTGGCCAAGGCCGATGGACGCATCTCCGAAGCCGAGATCGCCATCGCCGAACGCCTCATGGCACGCATGGGCCTGGACCAGGACCAGCGCACGATCGCGGTGGGCGCCTTCAACGAAGGCAAGCAGCCGGAGTTCAACGCCGCCGAGGTGATCGACGAGCTTCGTCAGTGGGTCGGCCACCGTCGCGACCACGCGTTCCCGGTGATCGACGTGGTGATCGAGACGGTGCTCGCCGAGGGCAACCCGTCGCCCGAGAAGATGGCCATCCTGCGCCAGCTCGCCTTCGCCCTGCGCGTGAGCGACATGGAGCTGATGGCCCTCATGGCGATGAAGGGTTATGCCTGGAACGCCAACGCCGGCGGCCGCTCGTACGGCGGTAGCCAGGGTCGCACCGGTGGTGGCTATGTGCCGCCGCAGCGCAGCGCGCAAGGGCCGGACCCTTACGCGGTGCTCGGCATCCAGCGCGACACCGACGACCGCGGCATCAAGCGCGCCTACCGCAAGCTGATTTCGGAGCACCACCCGGACCGCCTTGGCGATCTGCCGGAAGATATGCGCCGTCGTGCGGAGTCGCGGGCGAGCGAGATCAATGCGGCGTATGAGCGGATCAAAGCCGAGCGCGGCTTYAAATAAGGCAATGTAGGAGCCGATTCATCGGCGATAGGGTGCTCGCCCAAAGCGCACACACACTAGAAATACCCGCCCCACTGGATCACGCTTGGCCAGGCCCCATGTTCTTCGGTACCTGGCCCGCTGGCGCGGGATCGCCGATGAATCGGCTCCTACCATTCAATTACGGTATCGATTATGTCCAAGCAATCCCCTGTCATCGCCCCGTCCATCCTCTCGGCCGACTTCGCCCGCCTGGGCGAGGACACGCGCAAGGTGCTCGACGCCGGCGCGCAGTGGGTGCATTTCGACGTGATGGACAACCACTACGTGCCCAACCTCACCATCGGACCGATGGTGCTGAAGGCGCTGCGTGACTACGGCATTACCGAGCACATCGACGTGCACCTCATGGTCAAGCCGGTGGACCGCATCGTGCCGGACTTCGCCAAGGCTGGCGCACGCAGCATCAGCTTTCATCCGGAAGCCAGCGAGCACGTGGATCGCACCATCCAGCTGATCCAGGGCGAAGGCTGCGAGGCTGGCCTGGTGTTCAACCCGGCCACGCCGCTGTCGTGGCTGGACTTCGTCATGGACAAGATCGACATGGTGCTGATCATGTCGGTGAACCCGGGCTTCGGCGGGCAGAAGTTCATCCCCTCTGCGCTGGAGAAGATCCGCCAGGTGCGTGAGCGTATCGACGCCAGCGGCCGCAAGATCCGTCTCGAAGTGGACGGCGGCGTCACCCCCGACAACATCGGCGCGATCGCGGCGGCCGGTGCCGACACCTTCGTGGCCGGCTCGGCCATCTTCAATGCGCCCGATTACGCCGACGTGATCCGCCGCATGCACGCCGCCATCGACGGCAAGTAAGTCCGCCGGCTCGGCCGGCCATAAATAAGATTTCACGAATAAAAAGCAAACTGGGTGGTACTGTAATCAAGGCTCGGGGTGGGTCACAGTCGAGGATGTGCTTATGAAAGCGTTGTCCGTACTGAGCCTTGCCGCCGCAATGTTTATCGCATCGACGGCCGCCCAGGCCGCCGATCGCCCGGTCCCCTTGCCTGACCAGCAGGCCAAAGTCGCCGACTCGTTGCAGCCCTGTCCGGGTGGCCTGGAGCGCTTCTTTCCGGGTGAATATTATTTCTGCGCAGCCGCCAACGACTTCTGGAGCGGCCATATGGGCCGGGCGCGCGAAAACCTGAAAGACGCCGCCCGCTGGGCGAGCAAGCCGGCCCAGTACGCGCTTGGCGTCATGTACTTCAACGGCGACCACGCCGACAAGAATCGGCCACTCGGCCTGGCGTGGCTCGCGATCGCCGCCGAGCGACACGACCCCGCGTACGAGCCCACCTTCATCTCCGCCTACCGCCAGGCCACGCCCGAAGAACTCGCGCAGGCCGACGCGTATTGGAAGGAGCTCAAGCCTGTGTACGCCGATGCCGTCGCGGCGCCGCGCGCCGGAAAGCAGTTCGACCGCGCATACCACGAGATCGAATGGGCCGCGAATTTCGGCGGCAGTGTCTTCATCGATGGCGTATTCATGCCCACGGTCTCCACGCCGACGGCGGACAACGAACCCCTGCTGAGCGGCTTCAGTGTCGCGCGGCTGCTTCAGTCCCAGAAAGCCATGTACTTCTATGGTTACGATAGCCACGTGTTTGTAGGCGAAGCCGAGCTCGTGCCCGTCAGCCAGGTCGTGGCACGCAAGACCGACGATTGATCAAGGAGAGAACCCCATGAAGCATTTTCATGTCGCCGCACTTGCCCTTCTCTGTGCCGTCACCGGTGTCGCTTCGGCATCGGATGCCGCCACCTCGGCGTCCGATGCGAAGGCGCAGATCCGCAAGACCATCCAGGGCTGTGCCCAGGGCCTGGAGCGCTTGCTGCCCGGGGACTATTACTTCTGCGCCGCCGCGCGCGACCTCAGCCACGGGCATAACAGCTTGTCGCGCGAACGCCTGCGCGACGCCGCGCATTGGGCGAGCAAACCGGCGCAGTACGCCCTCGGCCTGATGTACTTCAACGGTGACGAAGGCCCGTCGAACCGGCCGCTCGGCATCGCGTGGCTGGCACTGGCCGACGAGCGCCACGACCCGCGTTTCGAAGGTTCCTTCATCAAGGCCTATGCGCAGGCCACGCCAGCCGAGCGCGCACAGGCCAATGAATACTGGTTGCAGCTGAAAGAGGATTACAGCGACGCCGTGGCTGGGCAGCGCGCGCGCCGCCGGTATACCAATGAAATGCGCAACATCGAGGCCGCTTCGATGTTCGGCGGCTCGGTCTTCATCGACGGCATCACGCCGCCCAATGGTCCGGGGTTTGGCGAGTTCAACAATGGCGAAACCTCACGCGTCTCCGGTCAGACGGGCTTCGCCGTCAACCGGACGCTGAACAAGGCGGGCGAGGAGTTCTTCCGTGGCATGGCCGGTACCGTCACCGTCGGCGAAGTCACACCCGTCAACCTCGTGCCGATCGGCCAGGTCGTCGCCGAAACGCCAAAAGCCCCGGATTAACCGGGGCGTGCGGAATCGCTAAATCGGCAGCCACTCAGGATCAGGCTCCGCCACCCCAGCGGCTGGCGCACTTCCGTGCGCACCAGCCGCGCCAAGGCCTTCCATGGCCGGTTCCACGAAGTCGTCGAAAAGATCCATAGGATTCTCCCGTCTCAGTGCATGCCGAACAGGACGCCCAATACGAGGGCGCCAATGGCCAGGGCCACGCGGAGCGGCTCGAAGTCGCGTTCCAGTTCGGTGTTGTCAGCGTCGGGTTTGGTTTTCATGGTTCCTATCCTCGGCGCCGGGTCGGTAGGCGGAGCGTCCGCATTCGGGCAATCCGCAGGCCGTTTGTGGCAAATCCCGGGCAAACAAAACGTGTAGGCGCCCGGGCCGGGCAGGGGTGCGAGAAGGGGCAAGACGCGGGCAATCGCTGCCGGGGCCTTGCGGACGGGGCGTGCGCATAGGAACCTGCGCTGGCAAATTCACCTCAACGGAATGCCCATGGCCCGCAGCATCGCCATCGTCGAAGACGAACCCCTCATCCGCGCCAACTACGTCGAGGCGCTCAACCGCTTCGGCTACGAGGCCCGCGGCTACGGCTCACGCGGGGAGGCTTCCATGGCCTTCGCCATGCGCCTGCCGGAACTGGTCATCATCGACATCGGCCTGGGCGACGAGCCGGAAGGCGGCTTCGACCTTTGCCGCGAGCTCCGCGCGAAGTCGGCCACACTGCCGATCATCTTCCTCACCGCGCGCGATTCGGATTTCGACGTCATCTCGGGCCTGCGCCTGGGCGCCGACGACTACCTGTCCAAGGACACCAGCCTGCACCAGCTCGCGGCGCGCATCGCGGCGCTGTTCCGCCGTATCGAATCGCTGAAGGCCCCGGCCTCCAGCGAGACGGTGATCGAGCACGGTCCGCTGAAGCTCGAGTCCGAGCGCATGCGCATCCTGTGGAACGGCATCGAGATTCCGCTCACCGTCACCGAGTTCTGGATGGTCCACACGCTGGTGCGTTTCCCGGGCCACGTGAAGAACCGCGACCAGCTGATGCGCGAAGCCGAGCTGGTGGTGGACGATGCCACGATCACCTCGCACATCAAGCGTATCCGCAAGAAGTTCATCGCGCTGGCGCCGGAGTTCGACGCGATCGAGACGGTGCACGGGGTCGGTTATCGTTGGACCTCCTGATTTCTGTAGGAGCCGAGTTATCGGCGATTGGGTGCTTGCGGCACCGTTGCCCGCTGCCGCGGGATCGCCGATGAATCGGCTCCTACGACAGCCTCTCTACGTATGACTCTTCGCCAGAAACTCCTCCTCGTCGCGCTTTGCACGCTGGCCCTTCCTGTGGCCGGATGGCTGTATGTGCGGCAGATGGAAACGCTGCTTCGCGAAGGCCAGGCACAGGCGCTGGTCGCGTCGGGGCGGGCGCTGGCGCGCAGCCTGGTGGTGGTCGATGCACCACTGCCGCCGGCGGGCAACGCCTGGTACATCCAGCACACGCCCATCCCCATCACGATGGACGGCTATGCGGACGACTGGGCCTCGCTGAGTGCCTGGGCGCAGAGCTTCGGCAAGAACGCGCGCGTGATGCTCGCCGAGGACGACCGCTGGCTGTACTTCTACATCGACGTACGCGCCACGCAACGCCACCGTGCGGATGCGGGCGACCGCCTCGCGCTCAACGCCGACCACCTCATCATTTCCATCGCCAGCGCGGACGATGCGCAGCGCTATCTCATGGCCAGCGCGGCGCCGGGTGCGACGACCGCCATCGCGCTCGACCCCGAGGCCGGCGTGCTGCCCGACCGCATCAACGCCCAATGGCAGGAAGACGGCAGCGGTTTCCGTGCGGAATTCCGCCTGCCGCGTGGACTGCGGCTGGATCACTTCGGCCTCGGCGTGCACATCACGTCCGATGGCGACAGCGAGCCGCTCACCGCCGAGACGCGACCCTTGATCGACTTCTCCACGCCGCTCTCGCAGGAGCTGGCGCGGCTGGCGCCCGACGGCGTGCGCGTGCGCGTGCTCTCGCCCGATGCTTGGCTGGTCGCGCAGAGCGGCAAGCTCGACCTGCCGGACCTTCCCGCCAACGAACGGCCGGGTTGGTTCGCCTCGCTGGTCTATCGCTCCTTGCTGGCAACGCGACTGGATCCCGAAGGCGGCTGGGCCGAAGACGCGCCGCGGATCGATCTGCCGGAAGTGCGCGAAGCGCTGCAGGGCAAACCCGCGACCGCATGGCGCGCCGGCGAATCGCGCGGCAGCGTCGTGCTCGCCGCGGCCTTGCCGATTCAAAGCGGTGGCAAGCTGCACGGCGTGGTGCTGCTCGAACAGCCCAGTCGCGCGGTGCCGCTGCTGGCCAACCGCGCACTCTTCGGCCTGCTGCTGACCAGCTTCGCCGTACTGCTGATTGCCGGCGGCGTGTTGTTGCTGTTCGCCACGCGGCTCACCTTCCGCCTCCGTCGCCTGCGCAACGCCGCCGAGCGCGCGCAGGACAACGACGGCCGTCTGGATGGCCCGTTCCCGCTGATCGATGCCACGGACGAACTCGGCGACCTCGCACGCAGCTTCGCGCGGCTGTTCGAGGTGGTGGGTGGCTATACGGACTACCTGCGCACGCTGGCGTCCAAGCTGTCGCATGAGCTGAACACGCCGCTGGCGATCGTGAAGTCGTCGCTGGACAACCTCGACCATGCCGGCCTTCCGCCGGAAGCGGAACCTTACCTCGCCCGTGCGCGCGACGGCGTCGCTCGTCTCGGGGCGCTCGTTCGCGCCATGAGCGAAGCGAGCCGCATGGAGCGCGCCATCGCGTCGGCCGAAGCGGAAGACGTGAACCTCGCGGACATCGTGCGTGGCTGCGCGGACGGCTATCGCGGCCTGGCCGGCGACCGCACGCTCGAAGCGGTGCTGCCCTCCGGGCCCGTGCCGATGCATGTCTCGCCGGAACTGATCGCGCAGGCCCTGGACAAGCTGTTCGACAACGCCTTGTCGTTCACCCCACCGGGCGGCTGGCTACGCATCACGCTCAGCCCGACGGCCGAAGGTGCCGATGTGGAGCTGGCCAACGAAGGTCCGTCGTTGCCGGCCGCCATGCAGGGGCGTCTGTTCGACTCCCTGGTCAGCCTGCGCGACAAGGCCACCCCCGGCGACGCACCGCACCTGGGCCTGGGCCTCTACGTGGTCCGTCTGGTCGCGGAGCGTCACCAGGGCAGTGCCAGCGCGCGGAATATCGAGGGTGGCG
>NZ_JBFUIT010000028.1:0-24826 GCF_056401735.1 Luteibacter sp. P4_D7_3 | reverse complement strand
ACAAGGACCACTGACCAATCCAGCGGGCGCACCCAACATCCTCATGGGCGTGTTCCACCCCGATCTGGTCGGCATCCAGGTGCGTGCCCTGCAGGCGCTGGGGGCGAAGCATGCCCTGGTGGTCTGGGGGCGTGACGGCATGGACGAGATTTCGCTCGGCGCAGCCACTCTGGTGGGCGAGCTGCGCGACGGCGTGGTGCGCGAATACGAGGTGGAGCCGGAGGATTTCGGCCTGTCCATGGCCTCCAGCCGAAACCTCCGCGTGGACGACGCCACCGAATCCAGGGCCATGCTGCTGGACGCGATTTCCGGCGTTCCGGGTGTACCTCACGATATCGTCTGCCTGAACGCGGGCGCGGCCCTGTACACGGCGGATGTGGCGCCCTCCATACAGGCAGGCATCGATCTGGCCCGGTCGACCATCGCAAGTGGCGCCGCTCGTGCAAAAATGAATACGTTCGTGGCCGCGACGCAGCGGCTCGGCGCCTGATATCGTCGGGGCTCCCCACCCCGTCCTTACCCAAGGAAGCGCTTCGATGCCCGACATTCTCCATCGCATCCTCCACCGCAAGGCGGAAGAAGTCGCCGAGCGTAAGCGCAAGCGGTCGCTGGACGACCTTGCCGCTCGCGTGGCGGACCTGGAAGCCACGCGGGGCTTCGTCGCCGCGATCGACGCCAAGTTGCATGACGGTAACCCGGCAGTCATCGCCGAGATCAAGAAGGCCAGCCCGAGCAAGGGCCTGATCCGCGCCGATTTCAATCCGGCCGAGATCGCGCGCAGCTACGAGCTCGGCGGTGCGGCATGCCTGTCCGTGCTCACCGATGCCGACTTCTTCCAGGGTCATGAAGATTACCTGCGCGAAGCGCGCGAGGCCTGCTCGCTGCCGATCCTGCGCAAAGACTTCATCGTCGACGAATACCAGGTGTACGAGGCCCGCGTGATCGGCGCCGATTGCATCCTGCTGATCGTGGCTGCTTTTGCGAGCAAGGAAGGCGACGATGTGATCTATGACGAGGCTGCGCTGCTGGAGCTTTCCATGCTGGCGGCCGAACTGGATCTGGACGTGCTCGTCGAAGTGCACAACGAAGCCGAACTCGAAGTGGCACTCGACCTTCCCGTGCCCCTGATCGGCGTGAACAATCGCAACCTGCGCACCTTCGAGACCTCGCTCGGTACCTCCCTGCGCCTGAAAGACCGCGTCGGCGATGGCACGCTGGTCGCCGAATCCGGCATCCACACCATCGAAGATGTGAAGGTCCTGCGCGACAAGGGCATCGACTGCTTCCTGGTCGGTGAGGCGTTCATGCGCGCCGCCGATCCCGGCGCCGAGCTGCGCAAGCTGTTCGGCACGCCTCCGCACAGTCACCCGCACAAACACTAGAAGCCGAATGAATCAGGGGATTGAAACGGCGGTCGTCGATGACACCGCCGCTGACGCACGACGCGTCGTACTGTTCGACTTCGACGGCGTCATCGTCCGTCACCAGACGCTGGAATTGTTCTTTCGCGAGCGGCTTTCCGGCATCGGTCGCTGGCGCGTATTGCTGGCATTGCCGTTGTTGCCGTTCATCCCCCTGCTTATCGGTACGGTCGCCGGTAACCGACTGCTCGGGCGCGTCTTCCTCCGTGTGGTGACCTTCGGTCGTCGCGAAGCGACCTATCGTCGCCAGGTGGCCGCCTATGCGCGTACGTATGCACGACGTCCGGGCGTGTTCCTGCGCGATGCCGTGGCCACCCTGCGTCGTCATGTCGACGCTGGCGACCGGGTGATCATCATCAGCGGTAACGATCTCACCATGGTCGAGGCGATCCTCGACGAGGTGAACCTCACGGGCTACGAACTGATTGCGTCACAGACGCGAGGCGGCCTGTTCGGTGTCCACTTCACCCGGCACAACGTCGACGGCGTGAAGGTCACGACGCTCGAGCGGGCCGGCGTACGAAGGCCCTGGGCCGTGGCCTACAGCGACTCCTTGTCGGACCTGCCCATGCTGCGTGCGGCCGAGGCGGCGAAGCTGGTCAACCCCAGCCCGAAAGCCCAACGAAAGGCCGGACGCGCCCTCGGTGACAAGCTGGAAGTCCTCTACTGGTACTAGTGGCGCGCAAATGCTTGCGCGCGCAAGCCCGCCGCCGCTAGCCTCGCTATCCGTCCCCGTCCCCGGATCCGCGATGTACCTGTCTTCCCTGCGCGAGCTTGCTCTCGGCAGTCGCCTTAAGGCGCTGAGTGACCACTTCTATCAGGCCGTCGACGAGGTCTATCGGGCGTGCGGTGCGGACATCGAATCGCGCTGGTTTCCGGTGCTGCGCTTTCTGCGCGATGTGGGTCCGACCACCGTGACGGATATGGCGACTGCCATCGGCCAGACTCACTCCGCCGTGAGTCAGTTGGCCGACCGGCTGGTCGATGCCGGCATGGTGGTGCGACAGCGCGATCCCCAGGACGGCCGGCGCAGCGTGCTCGCGCTGACCGATGCCGGCGAGCGAGCGCTAGGCGCGCTTGGTCCCGTCTGGCTCGCCATTCGCCGCGGCATGGCCGAGTCCATGGGGCCTCGCGGCCTCGCCCTCCTCGACGCTATCGATGGTTGTGAGCAGGCGCTCGGTGAGCGGCCACTGGTCGACGCGATCCTCGCGCAGCGGACGGCCCTTTCACGGGAGCAGGTCGAGGTGGTGCCGTTCGAGCCGGGCCTGCGTGAGCACTTCCGCCGACTCAACCAGGCGTGGCTGGAGCGCTATTTTCGCGTCGAGGACGTGGACAGGGCCCTGTTCGCCGACCCCGAAGGCATGGTCCTTGCGCACGGCGGTGCGATTTTCTTCGCACTGTATGCCGGCGAGGTCGTCGGCACCTGCGCCCTGCTTTGCGAAGGCGAGGGAGTCTTCGAGCTGTCCAAGATGGGCGTGGACGAGAACTACCGGGGGCTGGGCGCCGGCCGCAAGCTGCTCGACGCGGCGATCGGCGAGTACCGCCAGCGCGGCGGTTCACAGCTGTTCCTGGAGTCCAATAGCAAGCTCGCCCGCGCGATGGGCATGTATGAGCGGGCCGGCTTCGTCCGCCAGCCGACCATCCGCCCGGGCTCGCATTACGAGCGGGCGGATGTCTACATGATCTACCAGGGCCCCTGAGGGCTCAGCGGGTACCGCGCACCACGATGGTCTTGCCGGCCACGTCGATCATCCGCTCTTCCTCGAGCTGCTTGAGCACGCGGCCGACCATTTCCCGGGAGCAGCCGACGATCCGGCTGACTTCCTGCCGCGATATGCGGATCTGCGTACCGTCGGGGTGGGTCATCGCGTCCGGCTCCTGGCACAAGTCCAGGAGGGTGCGCGAAACACGGTTGGTCACGTCCATGAAAGCCATGCGGCTGACCTGTCGGGAGGTGCGCAGCAGACGCTGGGTCAGCTGGGAACCGATCGCGAAGAGCAGTTTGGGGCATTCGGCCGAAAGGGGACCCTCGAGCAGCTGGAACAAGCGTTCGTAGCTGATCTCGGCCATTTCGACGGGCGTGCGGGTGCGCACGAGCGATTCGCGTTGGGCCTGCTCGACGAACAGTCCCATCTCGCCGATGAACTGGCCCCGGTTGATGTACGCCAGGATCAGTTCGCGGCCTTCCTCGTCCTCGGTGCAGACGGCGAGTGAGCCTTCGACCACGTAATAGAGCGTGTTGGCGGGATCACCTGGTCGGATGATCGCCGTCTTCCCCGGATAGCGGCGGCGGTGGCAAGCGTCCAGAAAACGACCCATCGAGGCCGGATCGGGCGCGAAGCCCAGCGGCGCCTGGGACCGTTCGAATGCCTGTTGCAACAGATATTTAAGTTGAGCCACAGCAGATTCCGTTGAGTCTCACTGGCATGGCGTCCCCTTCAGCGGCCGACCGACGGAATTCCGTCAGGTGTCGTTGACTCGCCATGTCCCCGGCGGATTATTGCAGACATCCGGTCGTCAAAATCCACACTTCCACGTGAAAGGTGACCGACGTGTTCAAATTTTCGCCATCTTGCCTCATAATTTCACCCCCTCGGCGCCGGACCCCTTGTCTTACGCCGTTCATAAGGGGGAGGCAGACTTCGGGTTTGCCTGTTCTCTTTCCTCTTTGCGGGGACCCTAGCTGCTAACCCGCGTCTACTGCTGGCCGTCCATTCCCCCGGCCTCGGAGAGTCGCTGTGGTCAAACCGCTTCCCCGCCTTCGCCTGCAAGGTTTCAACAACCTCACCAAGGCGCTGAGCTTCAACATCTACGACATCTGCTACGCCGTCTCTGAGCAGCAGCGCCAGAACTACATCGAATACATCGATGAGCAGTACGACGCCGACCGCCTGACCCAGATCCTGACGGACGTGGCCGAGATCATCGGTGCGAACATCCTGAACATTGCGCGCCAGGACTACGATCCGCAGGGCGCGTCGGTCACCATCCTCATTTCCGAGGAGCCCGTGGTCGAGAAGCTTGGCCGCGACACGATCTCGGGCGCCGTCGTAGCGCACATGGACAAGAGCCACATCACCGTCCATACCTACCCCGAAACGCATCCGCATAACGGCATCGCGACCTTCCGCGCCGATATCGACGTCGCCACCTGCGGTGTCATCTCGCCGCTGAAGGCCCTGAACTACCTGATCGACAGCTTCGAATCGGACATTGTCATTGCCGACTACCGTGTGCGCGGCTTCACGCGCGACGTGAAGGGCAAGAAGCACTTCATCGATCACAAGATCAACTCGGTGCAGGACTATCTGGCCAAGCACATCCGCCAGAAGTACGAGATGTTCGACGTGAACGTCTACCAGGAAAACATCTTCCACACGAAGATGCACATCAAGGACTTCGACCTCGATACGTACCTCTTCGAGGCCCAGGCCGACGACCTCTCTTTCAAGGAGCGCCAGCGCATCGAATCGCTGCTGCGTCGCGAGATCGAGGAACTCTTCCACGGCCGTAACCTGATGTGACGAAAAGCCCCGCGAAAGCGGGGTTTTTTTATGCCGACGTGTTGGCCTTGATGAATTCGATGAAGGCGCGCAGCGGCGCAGGGACGAGTCGTCGCCCCGGGTAGTAGAGGAAGGGGCCTGAGAAGCTCGGCCACCATGGTTCGAGGACGGGCTCGAGGGCGCCGCTGTCGAGGTAAGGGCGCAGCCAGTCTTCGAACAGATAGACGATGCCCGTGCCGACCAGGGCCACATCGACGATGAGATCGGTGCCGCCGCCAATGCGCACGATCATCGGGCCCGACGGATCGACGGCGATCTCTTCGCCCTCCCGCTCGAACTCCCAGGCAGGCATGTGGCCGCTCGGAAAGCGTCCACGCAGGCAGTCGTGATCGAGCAGGTCGCGCGGATGTTCGGGGCGGCCGCGACGCGCCAGGTAGGCGGGTGAGGCCGCTGCAGCGAAGCGCTGAAGGCGCGGCCCGATCGGCACGGCGATCATGTCCTGTTCCAGTCGCTCGTCATAGCGAATGCCGGCGTCACAGCCTGCCGCGAGGACATCGACGAAGCTCTCCTCGGTCGTCACGTCGAGCCGGATATCCGGGTAGGCCGCGAGGAAGGGCGGCACGATCGCTGGCAGTACGAGGCGGGAGGCGCTGATCGGTACGTTGAGGCGCAGTGTGCCCGCCGGCCTGTCGCGAAAGCCGTTGACCACGTCGACCGCTGCGTCGACCTCGGTCAGTGCCGGTCCGAGTCGCAGGAGCAGGCCTTCGCCCGCTTCCGTCGGCACCACGCTGCGGGTTGTCCGGTTGAGTAGCCTAACGCCGAGCTGGCTCTCCAGCCGCCGGACCGCTTCGCTCAGTGCGGAGGCGCTGCCGCCACTCAGCCGTGCAGCCTCGCGGAAGCCCCGGGCTCGCGCCACGGCGACGAAGGCGCTCAGGTCGGATAGATCGGTCTTCATGGTCACGTCCCCGGTGCGGCGTTGTGCGGAAACACGCACGACCCGTCCCGATTGTGCACGCTTATCGCGTCGACACCCAGCGCCTAGGATGGACCTCTACCCAAGGAGACCGACCATGTCCCAGACCAACGCATCCGGAACGTTCACCCTCGGCAGCCGCCCTGTGAAGCGGCTCGGCTATGGCGCCATGCAACTCGCCGGCAAGGGCGTCTTCGGTCCGCCGCAGGATCGCAACGGGGCCCTGGCCGTCCTGCGCGAGGCGGTGGAGAGCGGCGTCGACCACATCGACACAAGCGACTTCTATGGCCCGCACATTACCAACCAGCTCATCCGCGAGGCACTGCACCCGTATCGGGACGATCTCGTCATTGTTACAAAGGTGGGCGCCGTGCGCGGTCCCAAGGGGGAATGGCATCCGGCGTTTTCAGCCGACGAGCTCACCCGGGCCGTGCACGACAACCTGCGCAACCTGGGCAAGGACGTGCTCGACGTCGTGAACCTTCGCGCCATGTTCGACGTGCACGGGCCGGCGGAAGGCTCGATCGAAGAGCCGCTCTCGGTGCTGGCCGAGCTACAGCGTAAGGGGCTTATCCGTCATCTCGGGCTGAGCAACGTCACGGCGACGCAGATCGCCGAAGGTCGCAAGCTCACCGACATCGTGGGTGTGCAGAACCAGTACAACCTGGCGCATCGCGAGGACGATGCACTCATCGACGAGCTGGCTCGCGCGGGCACGGCCTACGTGCCGTTCTTTCCGTTGGGTGGCTTCACGCCGTTGCAGTCGTCGACGCTGTCCGATGTCGCCAAGCGTCTCGATGCCACGCCCATGCAGGTTGCGCTGGCGTGGCTGCTGCAGCGTTCCCCCAACATCCTGCTCATTCCGGGCACATCGTCCGTCGGCCATCTGCGTGAGAACCTCGCGGCGGCCCAGCTGGCGCTTCCGGACGATGCGGTCACCGAGCTCGATGGCATTGCAAGCGGCAAGGGCGGCTGATTGAGCCGGCCGACGCTCAGATGCGATAGGCAACGGCCTTCATAACTGTCGAAGCCGCATGCATGAGCCGCGGCAGGGGCCAGGGCAGGTCGATACCGCCCCGCGCCTGTGCCGCATCGGCGTGGCGGATCTCGTCGGCCTGCATCTGGCGCAGGATGGCGCGACTGCGGTCATCCTGTGCGGGCAGGCGCTCGAGGTGCTCGGCGAGATGGGCCTCTACCTGACGCTCGGTTTCCACGACGAAGCCCAGGCTGATCGGGTCGCCCACGGCGGCGGCCGCCACGCCGATGGCGTAGCTGCCGGCGTACCAGAGGGGATTGAGCAGGCTGGGGCGGCTGTCGAGTTGCTTGAGGCGCTCTGCGCACCAGGCCAGGTGGTCGGTTTCCTCCTGGGCGGCATGCATCAGGTGTTCACGGGTTTCCGCGGTGCGGGCCAGGGCGGCCTGGCCGACATAGAGGGCCTGCGCGCAGACCTCGCCGACATGGTTTATCCGCATCAGGCCGGCAGCGTGGCGCCGCTCGGTGTCGTCCAGCGGCGCGTCGGGCACGGCGTCGCCGGGAGAACGACGCGCGGGCTCGGGCGAGCCCGACACGGCTTCCATGGCGCGTTCCAGGCCGCTGAGAAGGCGGTCGAAAGGGGTCAGGGTGCGAACGGTCATGAAAAAACTCCTTACGAACGGATACGACGCAGGTTATAATGGGCGCTTCCCGAATCCAGATGAAGACGCTGCGGTCGCTTGTCGCGGTAGCCGCGCCGGAACCGGGACCGCTTGTGAATGGGCCCCGTGATCAATTATGATTGTCGGCCCGAAGCTCACCTGCACGGTGGGCTTGCGCGATGAGGGAAAAGTCCGCTATTCTCTCGCGCCTTTGCTTTCACCGATTCCGTGTTCCGTCTCAACGGCGGCAAACCAGGTATTTGAAATGAAAACGTTCACCGCCAAGCCGGAAAGCGTCAAGCGCGATTGGTTCGTGGTTGATGCCACGAACAAGACCCTGGGTCGTCTTTCGACCGAGGTCGCGCGTCGCCTCCGCGGCAAGCACAAGCCCGAGTTCACCCCCCACGTCGATACCGGCGACTATATCGTCGTGATCAACGCCGAGAAGGTGGCCGTGACCGGTGCCAAGCTGGACGACAAGATGTACCACCGCTTCACCGGCTACGTCGGCAACCTGAAGACCATGAGTCTCAAGGATCTGCTGGCTACCCACCCGGAGCGCGTGATCGAAATCGCCGTCAAGGGCATGCTGCCGAAGAACCCGCTGGGTCGCGCCATGTACCGCAAGCTCAAGGTGTACGGCGGCGCCGAGCACCCGCACACCGCGCAGATGCCTCAGGCGCTGGAAATCTAAGGAATTCACATGGCTACCCAGCAGAATTACGGTACCGGCCGCCGCAAGACCTCCGCCGCCCGCGTGTTCCTCCGCAAGGGCACCGGTGGCATCGTGGTCAACGGCAAGCCGCTCGACCAGTTCTTCGGTCGCGAGACCTCGCGCATGATCGTGCGCCAGCCGCTCGAACTGACCGAAAACGTCGACAAGTTTGATATCATGGTCACCGTCGCCGGTGGCGGCATCACGGGTCAGGCCGGCGCCATTCGCCTCGGCATCTCCCGCGCCCTCGTCGAATACGACGAAGCGCTGAAGTCGCCGCTGCGCAAGGCTGGTTTCATGACCCGCGACGCTCGCGAAGTCGAGCGTAAGAAGGTCGGTCTGCACAAGGCCCGCCGCGCAACGCAGTTCTCGAAGCGCTAATCATCGCGCTTCAAAGTTCGACGCACTAAGGTCAGAGCGTGTCGAGCCAAGGTTTATTGGGAGATCGTCTAACGGTAGGACGACAGCCTCTGACGCTGTCTATCTAGGTTCGAATCCTAGTCTCCCAGCCAAACGGAAAAAGCCCCTGAGAAATCAGGGGCTTTTTTTTTGGTTCTTCGCGGATTACCGGGACACGACCGCTCGGGTTTCTGGCGGGGCATTCTTTCGCACCTCGCACCTCGCGCATGGCTCGCCTTCGGCTTCGCGGGCTCGGCTTCGCCGTCGCTTCGTACACTTGGGCGTCTCGCGGGGAGACCTTGGTGCCCACCCTCGCTGCTCAGACACGTCCTCCGCGTTCGAAAAGGAAAGGCCGCTCCGCGGCCCATGTATCTATCTGGCCTACGGCCGCTCCACTTGTGCGGAACTCGCCTCGAGGGTGGACACCAAGGTCTCTCACGACGCGACGGTCAGCTGGACGGAGAGCCGTTGGGCGTGGGTGCTGCCGCCGAAGCTAGCCGTTACGACGGTCGCGCAGATACGTCATTTCCGGCGCGGCGAGCGTTTTCCTCGCCACTACTCTGCCTCGCGGACGATCTCAGCGCGCTGGGGTCGACCGTTTGGCGATGCCGACTAGACGGCAACCTGAGGCTGCGTTGCTTCGTCGGCTCGACCCGCACGAACCTCAGGGATGGGAAGAGTCTTCGGTGCCCACCCTCGAGGCGAGTTCCGCACAAGTGGAGCGGCCGTAGGCCAGATAAGTACACGGCCGCGCAGCGGCCTTTCCGGTACGAAACGCGGAGGACTGTCTGAGCAGCGAGGGTGGGCACCGAAGGCTCTGCGCCGCGACGTCCGCGCCGCCGAAGGCTCTGCGCCGCCACGTCTGCACGCCGAAGGCTCTGCGCCTCACCGTCTTCGGCGTCCCCGGCATTCCGCGAAGAACCTTTTTTGCTACCACGCAGCAACCCAGGCTACCGAGACCGCTCCGAGGCAGCAGGCACTGATGACCAGCATCGCTAACGTCCTCAGTACACGCTCCCTCCACCGGCGGTGCAGCCGAACAGCGAGCGTCCGGCGCCGCACGCGGTGTCGCGTCCTTTGTTCGACTTGGGTTTGCTCCTCCAGCGCGAGGTCCGCGCAAGCCTGCCGGTAGGTCTCGAAGGTCAGGATCCCGTCGTCGCGCCTCGCGTCATAGAGCCGTCGTAGTAGGGAGGGCAGCACACGCAAGGGATGCTGCATGCCTCGGGCATGTTCGAGCAGGACATCGTCTAGCAACTGTTCGGTGCCGGCTTCCTGCTCGAACCGCAAGCGCGCCATTCGCGCTGGCAGGCGGATCATCAGGGCGAGTTCTCCCGGTGTGGGACCGGTCAGCTGGAAGGTTACTGGCGGAATGGGCGTGTATCGGGCGACGTGTCCGTGCTGGGCGGCATCCTGGCAGGTGGCGATGATCGCAATCCTTCCGGTCGCTGCCATCGATGACATGGCGCCGAGAAAGGTACGCGCCATGTTGGCATCCGCACTTTCGCTCAACAGGATATCGAGGTCGTCAACGAACAGCATCAGGACGGCACCGCGCCCGTGAAGTCGGTGAGCGATGCGCCCGAGAACGAGGTTGAGGTCCTCGAGCAACGACCGTGTCAAAGAAGTGCGTTCGCTTTCGACGAAGATCGGCTCTCCGTCGATATGCCATTCACACAGGSCCGTGGCGAGCGCGTCCCAGGGACGTCMGTCGGCCCGATCACCGCGGAGCACGGCGAAAGCAAGGGCACGCAACCCGTCATATCCCGCAGGGCCCAGCAGAGCTGGGGCCACGCCGGCGCTTACGAGCGATGTCTTGCCGCTCGCCGGCGGACCGCATAGGAGAAGGAGTGCGTTGCCCTGGTTATGCGTTTCCTTGAGGCGCCGAAGCAGGTCCGACGTGCATCGCCTGCGTCCGAAGAATAGCGGCGCGTCCGCGATATCGAAGGGCCGGCCGCCTGGATAGGGCGGCTCGGACGTTGCAAGGGTCGGCAGCTCAACAGCGGAACCACCGTCCGGAAAAGCGACCGACGCGGTCACCCGGTAACCGCGTTTGCGAATGGTCGCAATGTAGCGTGGTGCGCGTGCGTCATCGCCCAGCGCGCGACGCAATTGGGCGATCGCCTTGTGGACCGGATTGTCTCCGTAGAAGTGACCGGCCCAGCAGGTCGTGAGCAGATGGTCGGTCGAGAGGACCTCAGGTGCCCCCAACGCCAGTGCGACCAGGACATCCATCAGTTTCGGCTCGAGCGACACGCGCTCGTCCTGGCGCTCGATGACGCGCTGTCCGGGGCGCACCGTCCAGTCGCCGAACGTGAAGAAGGGGGGCCTCATGGCAATGATGCATGCCGCGGTCAGGCCGGACTGTGCCGCGCTAAGTCCTTAGTTTGTGGGAAGAAGGTCCGCCGTAAGGTTTCCGGAAGGACACCCGAGCGCCTTTCCGACGAGGCTCTACGGCATCTTCCACCTGGACAGCACACATGAATGGACATCCCTTCCCTGGCCCTGAGGCCGGGCGCATTTTGTCACAGGCCTTCAGAGCCAGTGACAGAGGCGCCACCGCCCGCACTACCGTGGTTCTCGCGGACCAGCAAGCCGTCCTGCGCGATGCGGTGGCTGCCGTGCTGCAGGCACACGAGGGCGTGGACATCGTCGGGAGCACGGGTGACGGGCAGGAATGCGTGCGCCTGGGTCAGGACGAGCGCCCCGATCTTCTGATCTTCGACACGGCCGTCGCCGGCATGTCGGGGCTCGAAGTCGTGCGACGCATCGCCAGGGACTCCCCGGGAACGCGGATGCTCTGCCTGTCCGCTCGGGAGCAGGCTCACTGGGTCAGGGCCGCGTTCGACGCCGGTGCCCACGGCTATGTCGCCAAGCGGAATACGTTCGACGTACTTGCACGCGCCATCGACGGCGTGATGCGTTCCGGTTCTTACGTCAGCCCCGATGTCGCGCATGTCCTGGTCAACCGCTTTCGAGGTCGTGCCGCCCATGAGGGAGGCAGCGGGGGTGAACTGAGCCATCGCGAGAGGGAGGTGGCGCGGCTGTATGCCGAAGGACTCGCGACGCGGGAAATCGCCGACCGCCTCCACCTCAGCATGAAGACGGTAGGCACCCATCGCGATCACGTGATGGCCAAGCTCGGCATCCGCGGCATTGCCCAGCTGACGCGCTACGCGGTCCGCGAAGGGCTCATCGATGTGGATCACTAAGCCAGCGAACGGGTTCGTCACCCAGAACAAATCAGTGCGCGACCGATACCGTAAACGCTGCTATCAGCGGATAGTTCCACTCAACGGCGCGGAGTTCGCCAACGCAGAGCACACACGGATGGCCGACTTCTCCCGGTTCTTTCCTATCCTCCTCAAGCACGAGGGTGGATACGTCAACCACCCTGCCGACCCGGGTGGCGCTACCAACAAGGGCATCACGCTCGGCACGCTTTCACAGTGTTCGCGCGCATTGCTCGGGCTCCCACCCAGCATGGGCTTACTGCGCGAGCTGACCGATGAGCAGGTCGGCATTATCTACAAAGCGCTCTACTGGGATGCCATTCGCGGTGACGACATCGCCTCTCAATCCCTGGCCAGCCTGGTGTGTGACTTCCAGGTCAACGCGGGTGTCGCGTCGTCGCGTTTGCTGCAGAGGGTGCTCAACGAACGCGCCAAGCGACCCGTGCTGGTCATCGACGGAATGATCGGACCGCGCAGCCTGCGTGTGGTCAATGCCTGCGATACCGCCCAGGTACATGCCGCATTCAAGACGCAACGCATGGACTACTACCGCGGCCTGGCGAAGCGACGCCCTTCGTTGCAGTGCTTCCTTGCCGGATGGCTTCGACGCACTGAATCCTTTGTCTACATTTCGCCTTGAAGAAGGACATGATACGTGGCTGCAGATACACCGCTTCCCGGTCTCATCGAGGCGATGGCCGGTGCCGTGATCGATGCGCAGGATCGCATCGAGCGGCGCCAGATGGCCTACCTCAGTGAGTACTTCGACGAGGACAATCGCCCGAAAAGCGTTGTCATTCGGATGCCATCCATGCAGCCGGGTGCGACGGTCGAGGACGAAGACCTGTACAGGGCGCCGCTGCTTCCCCTGGTCTCGACGAACCTTCTGCGGATCAAGGACGTCGAGATCAGTTTCGACGCCGACCTCGGTCATCTCGTCGAGCCGACGGCTTCTCCCGCTGCAACAGCACCAGCGGAGGCACGACCCGGTTGGGAAGTGCCTCGCGAAGCGACACGTCCGGTGCTTCAGCTGGACACGACCGCCGCCAGCGGCGGCCGCAAGGCCGGCTCGGTTCACGTCGTGATGCGCGTGGAAGGTAGCGAACCCAGTGACGGGATGGCCCGTCTCATGACCCATTTAGCGCAGACCCAAGGGGTCTTCCAGACGTTCAGGCCGGAGAGCTGAGGCGATACCGGTCGAACCACGCCGCGCATTCCGTGCGTCGTGTCTTGCCAACAGTAAAGGAGTTACGACATGGCAGAACTCGTGAGTATGTCCAGCCAGTTCCAGGGTCTTCCGATGGGCGATCTCATCGGTGCACCGCTCAGCGCGGCATGCGATGGCCAGATCAAACTGGCCCAGGCCACCGCCGACTTCATCAAGGTTGTCGGCTTCCTGCCCGACGCCGACAGCGCGGACGGCATCGGTGACACCCGCACGGCATCGTTCAAGTTCAAGCGTCCCGTCGAGAATCCCGACGGCAGCATCTCCGATGAAGAGGTCGAGATCGACGTCCCGCTGCTCTCCATCGTCAAGGTCCCGAACCTCGCGATCAGTACGGTCGATATCACCTTCGACATGGAAGTGAAGTCGGCGATTACCGAGAAGGAATCGAGCAACAGCTCGCACGCTTACGACGCGAACATGTCGATGAAGTTCGGCTTGTTCAGGGCAAACGTCAAGGTGGCCGGCTCGGTCGCTTCGGCCAAGGAGAACACCCGCCAGTCCGACAACTCCGCGAGGTATCACGTCGCCATTCATGCCGAAGACAAGGGCATGCCCGAAGGCCTTGCCCGCGTCATGGACATCATGCAGTCCGCGTGTGCCCCGCGTAAGGTCACGGCCGTGCCGACCGCAGCAGCGGCGTAACGGATGGCCGCGGCACCCCAATGCCCCTCCCCAGGGTGCCGCGGTTTTCAAGGAGTGAAACCATGTTCGATCTCACGGAAGTCAAGTTCGTCAAGCGCATCGTTGTCGGCACCGACGACCCGAACCAGATGCGTTCGGAGCAGCAGGTCGCCGAAGCCAACGACATGCTCAATCGATGCTTCAACGAGTCGCCGAAGGGTTGCATCATCGGCATGGAGAAGAGCTTCAAGGTTCTCCAGATCGGCGAGCATCAGGTGGTCCTGCAGTGGATCTGCTATCACGTCGGCTTTCCGCGAAAACCCGCCTGGCTGCCGGCAGCGTAGGAGCAGATCATGGCTCATACCTCGCTCGACCAGCTTCTTGACGCCGTCACCCGTGCGCTGCGTGACGCCGATCATTCCCTCAAACGACGTGCCCATCCCGGGCCTCGCCTCGCCGAACTATCCATGGCCTTCGACTTCCGCCTGCGGTATCGCCGTGTCGCGCGTCGCCGGCGCGAACTGGTCATGCAGCTCGGCCGACCGCGCTTTGCCTGGCTGGATCGTCGCCCTGTGCATCAGTTGAGGCTCGTCTGCCTCGCCGCCTCGGACTGGCAACCCTGCGTGGAGATCGACGGCCGTCTCATCGTCCCTCGAGGTGGTGCATGAGCACGGGACGTCTTCCCCGTTCACTCAGCGAACTTCACGTCTCCGCCGAGTGGGAGACGATTTTGCTGACTTACCTCGAGCTGCCGCCCCGCAGGCCGAGCCGATGGCTGGTGCTCGCGCGCGGTGCCATCGTGTTCACGTCAGCACGCATCGCGACGTTCGTTTTCCTTCTTGTTGCTTCCTGACCGGAGATGTCCATGTTACGTACTGTCCTGCTGTCATCCCTCCTGCCTGCGTTGACGCTGGGTCTGTTGGCCTCACCGTGCGCCGCGGAAGACGCGCCTTCGCACGACGGCAGCTGGCGCGGCGTCGTCGCCGCGTCGATCCAGAATACCGTCCGTCTCGACGCGACCATCCATGCACAGCGCGCGTCCCTGCAATTTGGCGAGCCCGCCAACTGCAAGATCGTCGCGGACCATCTTCGCGATGTCGATGGCAGCAGCTTCTATCGCTTTCATCCATCGACGAACGGCGGCGGCTTTTGCGCGCGCCTGTATCCGGGCGAACTGATGGTCGATACACCTGCTCCGGGATCGATCGCCATGGCGTTCCAGCGTGCGGAGTCGCGCTGGGCCGGTGTCCTCCGGCGAGCCAACAGCGCGAAGGAGTAGCGTCATGGACCCCACCCTGATCGATCGCTTATGGCTGCTCCTGGCCGCTGTCGGCGGAGCGGTGATTCCCGTCGCGTTATCGGATAGCTCGCGAGGCCGCGCTGTCGTCAGGGTCATATGCGGCACGGTGCTCGCCGTCTTCCTGGCGCCTGCGATCGGCAAGCGGTACGTGAGCGATTACGACCCTGAAGTTCAGGCGGCCGTCGCGATTCTTATCGGCTGTTTCGGTCTGAACCTCACGGCGATCGTGCAGGGTGTGATCGAAGCGCATGTCGAGAAGGTAACCAAGCGCGTCTTAGGACGCTTTCTTCGAGGTACCGATAAATGATCATGATAATGACGTGGTTCAATCTCGTCTGCTCGTCCCTGATCGCCGCCGCCGCGCTGTGGCAGGTGACCGACGCGACGCAGCCGCGCCTGGAGCGACTCTGCATGACACTTCTGGCGTGCGGAGCGGTCGTCAACGTGGTTGGCGTGTCCGAAGCGGTGGCAGGCACGGGTACGGGCCTCCTCTCGCAGGCCTTTGCCTGGCCCAGCGAGGCCGCCCTGAACCTCGGCGCGGCCGCCATGCTCATTCGCTGGAGCTATGCGGCCTGCAAATGCCGGGGGACCACAGGTCGGCGTCCCCAGGAATGAGCGAATTCGGCAGGGTGTCCGCCGCACCCCGACCGATGAGGGAAAGTGCGGGTATCGATCATGGGCTGTCTGGCCCTGAACGGCCCATGGTCGAGCTACCGGTCCGGCGCGATACCCGCGCGGGCTCGCCAACCTGCCATGGGACTTTCGACATGCGTACATCGACACGCTTCCTGCTCTGCTCCCTCCTCGCCCTTCCGCTGGGCGTCACCGCCGTTCACGCACAGACCGCACTCTCCGGCCTGGGACAACCGTCGACCAGTGCCGTGGGTGACGTCAGCTCCAGCGCGAACTATCACGTCTACGTCTTCACCCGCGGCGGCACCCGCTACATCCAGGTGAACGACGCCGGTGGCGCCGTGCGTGGTGCCTTTGCCGTCACGGCATACAAGGCGGTCGGTCTGCCGATCGGTTCGGACGCGAGCCGACTGGCGACGCCGGACGAACCCCTTCCCGCCCCAGCCTCGACCACCGGCGAGACGGTCTACTCCGATAGCTCGACGCATGTGTTCGTGGCGCCGCAGCCCGACGGCACGATGCAGATCAATTTATTGATTGGCGACTGCAAGAATCCGGCGGAATGCAGCTCGCACGGCCCCTGACCGATAACAGGCGCCGGGCTACAGCCCGGCGCTCCCGTCACCTCAGCCGAGGTGGTGGGAGCCGTTGTGCGCGACCAGGGGGTGGCTCGCAGCGAGGCGCCGGGCCACCCTGACCCCGAACAACAGGGAGGTGGAGATGACGAAGGCCAGAACGACCTGTGCCTGGATCATGGCCGGGTCGCGAAGCTCGAACGACGTCGCTGCCAGGGCGATGCTTGCCAGCATGCCGCCGATGGCGGTGCCGTGCCAGCCGTGACGCAGCGTAAGGACGATGACAGGAACGGCCATGGCCATCCGTACGCACTGCAGCGCCATGCCATCCAGCTGTGAAGCCGCGATCATCAGCAAGGCGAGCGTCGGAACGCCAATGAACAGGGCGTCGCGTGTCAGGACGCTGTGCCACACTGCCTTGAGTGTCACCATGCGGCCGGGCTGCAGGGCGAGGCGCTCGCGCAGGGCGAGGATCATCGGGGTGAGGGTCAGGGCGCCGAGGTAGGCACCCAGGAACCACGCGAGGAAGAGGGGAATGGTCACCGCTGGCGCTTCGGATCCGTCGCCCATCGACACGTTGGCGAGTGCCGCCCCGTTGGCAATACCGTTGATCACCGCGCAGACCATGGTCGCGGCCATGATCATGCCCATGTGGATCTGACCATCTTCACGGAACAAGCCGAAGTGACGGCGCATCCAGGCGACGACCGGCATCATCAACGCGATAGGTGGGATCGAGACGATGATCGCCCAGAGCAACCCGAATGCCGACGCGTGCAGCGCGGCCATTTCAGCGATGGGCAATGTTTCACCGACAGCCAGTGCGAGCCAGTAGCGCCGTGGCACCAGGAAAAGGCAGGCCATGCGCAAGCCGGCGGGCAGCATCCAGTGCGAGAAGGACACGTTGCGGGTGAGCTCGTAGCAGGCGGCATAAGCCCCGGCGACGGCGATATACCGTCCCCAGACTGCCGGATCCCTGCTGATTGAGCCCATGGTCGCCCCGCTGCATCGATGCCTCTAGTTTGATGGGTTAACGGCCGTGTCGCTATCGAATACACGGCCTAGGACGACATTTGCCGATTCCGCGCGCGGATCGTGGGAGAGGGTGACAAGTTCTTGCGATGGGGCTTTCAGGGCGCTTTCTGCTCAGTCGGTATCGCCCGGGCCGCCGTTGCCACCGGCGGTTCCCAGGTGCAGTTCCTTGTCGAAGGCTTCCTCGACGTCGCAGTACGGTTTTGCCGCCTGGGTGACGTGCGTCTGTCGGAAATACCGCCAGGGTTCCCCTGGCGCTTCGTCTTCATTCTTTGCCAGGTCGTACCAGGTGAAATGGACGGCGGCAGGGTCGGCAAAGCTGTCGCCCATGTCGCGCTGGGCGATCACGAGCATGACCCGCTTGTCGTCGTCCGAGCGGAGCAGGCGGAAGTCGTGGAGGACGCAGTCGGCGCCGCCGCCGATGGTTATCTCTAGACGTTCGCCCCCGTCGCTCTTGCCCGCCTGTCCGAACACGGGGACGAGGTTCCAGAACGCCTTCTCGCCGGCGGTCTTGTCACGAATGTAAAAGCTCACGACATCGAAGCCGTGGGCGTTGTAGTTCTCACGCCACGCGCGCACCGCCATGGCAGGCTCGCCGAGCAGCGTGAGCTGATTGACGCCGTTGTCCACGGGAATCACCTTGAGGCCCGCGCCATCGGCAACGGCAGCGGAGGTCACGACGAGGCCGAGCAGGGCCAGGAGCCGGAACGATGTCGGACGGAGCATGCGTGAAGCATCCACGGGAGCGAAGCGCGCAGCCTACCAGCGAAGCACGCGAGGGCCGATCAAGGCACCGATCGCGGCCGGGATAGCCATGCCAAGCGGGTACCAGGTGGACCAGAATGCCGGCGACATCTCAGGGCAATGCAGGCAATACGCCACGGTGGCCGTCGCACCGGCAAGCACGCCCACGGCCGCGCCCGTGACCCGCGGCCGTACCGGCGCCATGCCGCGCACGGCCCAGAGCATGGCCAGAAAGGTCGGCGTCGAGAGCAGGGCGATCAGGATCGGGCAGACGCGCCAGGTGTGGCCGAGCAGCAGGGCCACGCGCGCGTCGGTCGGCGCATGCGCCAGCACGACGGCCATGCCGACCCAGGCGACGGCAACCGGTGCCGCCAGGCTTGCCCAACGGGCACCGATGCGAAGACCCGGGCGCGACAGTCGCAGCGTGAGCCACAACGCGGCTATGCCGATGCACGTGGYGAAGCCGATGCGCAGCCAGAACATCGGCAGGTGTATCGCATCGGCGAGATCCGGACGCAGCCCCAGTCCGGCGGCCATCAGCAGGGTTGCCGCGGCGAAGCCCAGCAGGAGGGCCAGGGCGAAACGACGGCCCGGTGCGCGGCGATCTACCGGCGGGGCTTCGTTCGCAAGCATGGCGATGAAATCGTCGGTCTTCATGAGCTGCCTCGAATGCGGGCGGCGAGTGCTTTCAGGCCACGATGCACGCCTACCTTCACCGCGGATTCGGAAATGCCGCAGCGTTGCGCTGCCTCGGCAACAGACAACCCCTGCAGCTTCACGAAAACGATGGGTAGACGATGGCGGTCGGGGAGGGCTTCGAGCAAGCGGCCGACATCGCGGCGTGCGTCGGCAGGTTCCACATCGGACTGGACGAAGAGGCTGCCGTCGTCCTCGAAGGGCTCGTGAAGCGCCTCGCGTCGCGCGTGGGCACGGAAGAAGTCCATCAGCTTGTAGCGCGCAATGGCATGCACCCAGGCGGTGAGCGGCTGGTCGTCGCGGTAGGTGTGTCGCGCATTGTGCACGGCGAGCAGGGTCTCCTGGAGGATGTCTTCGACGTCGGCCTGCGCACGCGGCAGGCGCCTGCGCAGGTACGCGCGCAGGTGCGAACCGAGGCCGTGGAGAAAGAGCCGGTACTGGGCGGCATCGCCACCCAGGCCGAGGACGAAGCAGGCGCGGAGCTCGTTCTCCGTCGCCGAAAAGACGTCAGCTACCCGCTCCGTCGGGGGTGTCGCTGTGATGGCTGGGCTGTCCATGGACAGCGATATAGCCATGCCCGGCTCGCTATCGCAAGCGCCGCGGGCCGAGCGTGGCGACGACGACATGGTGGGCATGTCCCTCAGTTCGCTCGCCGCGCACATCCGGTTACAGCACGACCGAAAAAAAAAGACGCCGCCGCGTGTAACCGACCCATCCGGCCCCGCGAACTCATTCGTGAAGCCGGACATCGTGTCCGGCCCTCCCCGCAAGGAGTTCCCATGAACCATCGTCACATTGCCTCCGTCGCCTTCACCCTCGCCGCCCTGGTTGCCGGTGTCGCGCAAGCCGATACCCAGAAAGACGCGAAGAAACCCGCTGTCGAGAAGTGCTGGGGTGTCGCCAAGGCGGGCCAGAACGACTGCGCCGCTGGCCCGGGCACGACCTGCGCCGGAACGGCCAAGGCGGACTACCAGAAGAACGCCTGGAAGAATGTGCCTGCCGGCACCTGCACCGCGATTCAGACGCCCAAGGGCAATGGCTCGCTGACCAAGGTTGGTTGAGCAACCTCATGAGCCTGTCGCCCGCCGCCGGCATCGGCTTCAAGCCCCAGCATTTCGACGACGCCATGCGTTGTCATGCCGGTGGCTTGTGGCTCGAAGTGCATCCCGAGAACTACATGGTCGATGGCGGACCACGACTGGCGATGCTGGATGCCTTGGCGGAACGCTTTCCGCTGTCCTTGCACGGCGTATCGCTTTCGCTTGCTGCAGCTGCACTGCCGGACGCCGTGCAGCTGCAGCGCCTGCGCCGCCTCATCGACCGCGTGCAACCGGCGCTGGTGTCTGAGCACATGGCCTGGTCGACGTGGGCAGGCCGCTACGTGCCGGACCTGCTGCCGTTCCCGCGAACCCACGAGGCGCTGGCACACCTCGTTCGCAATGTCGTGCATACCCAGGAGCGCCTGGGGCGACGGGTATCGTTGGAGAACCCATCGCATTACCTGGTGCTGGATGGGCACGATTGGAGCGAGACCGATTTCCTCGCCGAACTGGTACGTCGCAGTGGCTGCGGTCTGCTACTCGACATCAACAACGTCTACGTCAGTTCGCATAACCTGGGCGCCGATCCTGTCGCTTATCTTGATGCGTTTCCGCTTCGCGCCGTTACGGAAATCCATCTTGCCGGCCACGCGGCGGATGACACCGACCCGACACTGCTCATCGACTCGCACGACGCACCGATCGTGGACGCGGTGTGGTCGCTCTATCGTCACGTCGTGTCACGCGGCACTTCCCTCCCGACGCTGATCGAACGCGATGGCGACGTCCCCGCGTTTGCCAACCTGCTCGCCGAGAGGGAGCGGGCCCAGACCCTGCTGGAGACGGTAGGGATGGCCGCATGAGCGCCCTCGCACGTTTCCAGGACGACTTCGCGGATGCCCTCTACGACGAGAGGGCATTTGCCCCCGCTGACCAGGCCGCCTTCGCGATCTATCGCAATACCGCCATGCGTGCCTGCCTGGACGCGCTGGAGGCGAATTATCCCGCCGTCGTCTGCCTGGTCGGACGCGACTGGTTCCGCGCCGCCGCCGCCCTCCACGCCTCGCAGTCGCCACCGCGCGATGGAAGGCTGTTTACCTATGGCGACGATTTCCCCGACTTCATCGGGACCTTTCYGCCAGCATCCGACATGCCATACCTGGCCGACGTCGCACGACTCGATCGCCTCTGGGTAGAGAGCCTCGTCGCCGCCGACGCCAGCGTCCTGGACGCGGCGACGATGACCACCCTCGGACCCGACGGCATCGCTGCGCTCAGGCTGCGGGTGCATCCAGCGACGCGAACGTTCGCTGCCGCATCACCCGCCGTCACGATCTGGCAGGCAAGCAGGGCTGGCGTCGCGGTCGGTGCCGACCTTGTATGGCAACCCGAGTACGCCATCGTTACGCGGGGCCATCTCGAGGTCGGTGTCGCGGCGGTAGAGGCCCCGGTCCTGCGCTTTCTCGAGGCCATCGCCGAAGGGGTTTCGCTGGCCGATGCCGCCCTTTCGACCGTTGCCATCCACCCCGATGCCCGCATCGACCTCATCCTGGCCAGCCTGCTGAACGCTGGCGCATTCGCCACCTGAAGGACCCGCCATGGACTCGCTCACCCGTTCGCTCGTCACTCGTCCGACCCCCGTCTCGCGCTGGAACGCCCTCGCGGACCGCGTCGGCCAGCTCGTGGGCCATTCGTTCCTCGCGCTGGTTGCCCGCGTCTCCATCGCTGCGGTCTTCTTCCAGTCCGGGCGTACCAAGGTCGAAGGTTTCCTGACGATTACCGACGGCACCTACGAGTTATTCGCCACCGAGTACAAGCTGCCGCTTGTGCCGCCCGAGAT
The DNA here is from genome assembly GCF_056401735.1 of Luteibacter sp. P4_D7_3. Taxonomy (NCBI): domain Bacteria; kingdom Pseudomonadati; phylum Pseudomonadota; class Gammaproteobacteria; order Lysobacterales; family Rhodanobacteraceae; genus Luteibacter; species Luteibacter sp. P4_D7_3. Next base: position 3,242 of record NZ_JBFUIT010000028.1, on the reverse strand, counting down.
CGCCGCGCATATGTCGGCGTATGTCGAAACGTTCGTGCCGATGTTGCTCGTGCTCGGTCTGGCAACGCGACTATCGGCGTTCGTGTTGCTCGGTATGACGACGATCATCGAGATCTTCGTCTACCCGGATGCGTGGCCGACGCATTTGTCCTGGGCTGCGATCCTGCTGTACCTCATCGCACGCGGCGGTGGCCGGCTGTCTGTCGATCATGCCATGGGCGTGCACTGAAAAAGATTTTCGCTTCGTGTAACCAATGCCCCCGGTGACGCGAATTCATTCATGCCACTTCGGCAAACCCTGACCTCCCGGAGAACGACCATGCATACCGCCACCCATAGCATCGCCGCTGCCGCCGCCATCTTCGCCGTCTCTGCCGCGGCGATCTCCGCCCCGGCGCAGGCTGCCGATCAGGCTGCCGGCAAGACCGTGCATTGCTACGGCATCAACAGCTGTAAAGGCACCTCGGACTGCAAATCGGGCAACCACGCCTGCAAAGGCCAGAACGACTGCAAGGGCCAGGGCTTCAAAGCGGTTTCGATGAAGGAATGCTCGGCCCAGGGCGGTAGCACCACCCCGCCGGCCCAGTAAGCCTGCCTGCCCGGTCGCACTGGCGACCGGGCCTCTCCGGAGCACATCATGCCCGTTCAATCGCCGCCCGCGTTCCATGGCTTCGGTCTGGGCTTGCGTGTTCCGCACTATGCCGATTTCATCGCAACGCAGCAGCCGGTCGATTTCGTCGAAGTGATCTCGGAGAATTTCATGGTGGATGGCGGGCGCCCGCTCGACATCATCGACCGCGTTCGTGAGCGCTACCGCGTTGCCCTGCACGGTGTATCGATGAATCTCGGCTCGGTAGACGAGGTCGACATCGCCTACCTTCGCCGATTGCGTGCGTTGGCGCGTCGGGTCGATCCGCTCTGGATCTCCGATCACGTCAGCTGGACCGGTGTCGATGGCTTCAACGCCCATGACCTCTTGCCGCTTCCCTACACGGAAGAAGCGCTCGACGTCCTGGTCGCGAATGTGTCGATCGCGCAGGATGTGCTCGGTCGCGCGCTGGTGCTCGAGAATCCCTCGACCTACATCGCTTTCGCGGACTCGAAGATGACCGAGGCCGTCTTTCTTTCGGCGCTGTGTGAACGCACCGGATGCCTGCTTCTGCTCGACGTCAACAACATCTACGTGAGCGCGACCARTCACGGGCTTGACCCCGATGACTGGCTGGAAGGTCTGCCACTGGAGCGCGTCAGGCAGGTCCACCTTGCCGGACACAGCCAGGGGCGTGACATGCTGATCGATACGCACGACGCGCCGGTGCCCGATCCGGTCTGGCGGCTCTATGCGCGCTTCGCCTCGCGATTGGGTCACGTGGCCACCATGATCGAGCGGGACGACCATATTCCACCCCTGACGGACCTGCTTGCCGAGCTGCAACAGGCGCGCCTCATCGCCGCGTCGGCGGCACGTCAGGCCGCATGAGCCTCGGTGACCTGCAACGGGACTTCATCGCCTCGGTGTCCGGTAGCGCTACGCGGGAGGCTTTCGACGCGCGTGGCATGCGCGTGTATGCGAACAACTATCGTGGCCAGCTCATGACGGCCATGCGGGATGCCTACGCGAAGACACGGTTGTGGCTGGGCGACGAAGCATTCGATCGCGCGGCGGACCGTTACATCGATGAACACGTTCCCTCGTCATGGACGTTGGATGCTTACGGGTATGACTTTCCCGACATGCTCGAACATGACTATCCCGACGATCCGGATGTCAGTGAGCTGGCGTGGCTGGATGGGACCCTACGTCACGCGTTCAGTGGTCACGATGGTGTAGCGATCGACGCTGGCGCGCTCATCGCCGACGATTGGGATCGCGTGGAGTTCGTCTTCGTACCGACCCTGCGGTTTCGCCGCATGCGCAGCAATGCGGTGGCGATCTGGAAGGCGCTCGCTGACGAGATCATGCCACCGGGAGCGGTGCAGACCTCCGCGGGCGAAGGGGTCCGTGTGTGGCGCAGGGGGCTGTCGCCGCGGTTCGCCAGCATGGACGCCAGGGAATGCGCATGCCTTGACCTGGCCCTCGCAGGTGCCACGTTCGGCGAGATCTGTGAGCGGCTGCGCCAGTGGCACGCCTCCGCTGCGATAGCGGCCGAGGCGGGCGGGCTGCTTAACGCGTGGCTTGGCGATGGCCTCGTGATGAGCCTGCGCCAGGGATAAGCTGGCTGTAAGAAAGCAGTCAACGGTTGACCCCGCGGACACGGGCACCGACAATCCGCACACTTTCAGCCCCGCGAGACATCCATGGACGACGACCCCAGGCCTCCGTTTCGACGTCGCTAGTGGTCCTTCCGTTCGTATGTCGCGGCCGGTAGCCACCTTGGCCACCGGCAGGTCACCCCGTGACCCGCCTCCCTCTACCCCGGCCGCAGCGTTCGGCAGGGAGGTATGCAACATGCGCAACATTCTCCTCTTCGTTTTCGGAACGATCCTCGCCCTTGCCGCGTCGCCGTCGATGGCCTCCGGTGGTAGCTATCTGGTCGATGACGCTTCCACGGCAACACCCGGTCGTTGTCAGCTGGAAAGCTGGTTACAGGTGTTTCGCGGTGGCGCGCACACTGCATGGGCGGTGCCTGCCTGCGGCGTCGGGCCGGTTGAGTTCGGGCTCGGGCTCGGCGGTCAGTCCCATCCGGGATACAACCTGCAGAACCCTTCGATCAAATGGCAGCTGCGAAATGGCGACGACGCCGGTATCGGTCTTGCCATTGCCACTGACACAACCCTGCAGAACGGTCATCGCATCGGCTCGAATGTCTACGCCGCGAGCAACTTCGGCATCGACGACGAGCGCCGCCTGATGGCGAACGTGAACCTCGGCATGACCCGGGCGGAACAGGGTGCCTGGCGAGGCCTGGCCGGCGTCGGCTTCGAGTTTGCCGTCACGAAGGAGGTCGCTTTGCTCGCCGAACGGCTATGGGCGGCGCGCCTGTCCCAGACGACGCAGGCAGGTGTGCGTTACTACTTCGGCAAGGACGATGGCGACAGCGTCGACCTCGTCGTCGGGCGTGAGCGCGAACATGCGTCGCCGGTTTCGCGCTGGGCCACGATCGGTCTGAACCTTGCTTTCTGAAGGCAGCGGTTAGACTGCGCCGATGAATGACGACACCCACCTCGCCCATGGTCTTGCTGGCGACGAACTGACACCGGACTGGCCGCCGCTGACCCTGGCCGAGGTCGAGGTGCTCCTG
>NZ_JBFUIT010000027.1:0-25818 GCF_056401735.1 Luteibacter sp. P4_D7_3 | reverse complement strand
TCCACACCGCCAGATACGGGGGCATCGAGGAAATCCGCACCGACGTCGGCGAGAATTCGCGCCGCCCGCTTGGCTGTCGCCGGAGCCACGGTGGAATGGTCGACGACGATGCTGCCTTTCTTCAGCGAGGGAGCGAGCGCCTGGACCACGCTGATCACGTCCGCGTCCGCACTGACGCACAGGGCAATGACATCGGCCGATGCGGCGATGCCGGCGAGGTCTGGCGCAGCGACGCCCAGTTCCTTCGCCAGTTCATCCGCGCGAGCCTGGGTGCGGTTGCCGACGGCGACGAGCAGGCCCTTGGTGTGGAGGTGGCCGGCCATGGGCGCGCCCATCGCGCCAAGTCCGATAAACGCTGCCTTGGTGCTCATGCTGTCGTCTCCGCGAGATAGGTATAGCCCGTCAGCCCCTTGTCGAGCGAGGCGTACAGTTCTTCGGCCTGCGCACCCACGATACCGGCGGCCGCGAGGCGGTCCACGTACGACTGGCGCAGCGCCTTGAGGTCATAGCCCACGTAGTCGAGCATCAGGTCTGTCGTGTCACCACGGCGGATGTGGGCGAACTCGTAGCCGCTGGCCGTGGCGCGGACATTGACCGCGTCGGTGTCGCCGAACAGGTTGTGGATGTCGCCAAGGGTCTCCTGGTACGCGCCGACCATGAAGATGCCCAGGCGATAGGACTCGCGCTCGTTCAGTGCGTGCAGCGGCAGGCTCACGTCGACGCCTTCGGCATCCACGTAGTGATCGATGCGTCCGTCCGAATCGCAGGTGAGGTCGGCGATGACGCCGCGTCGCGTCGGCTCTTCATCCAGGCGCGAAATGGGAACGATCGGGAAGATCTGATCGATCGCCCAGATGTCCGGCACGGACTCGAACACGGAGAAGTTGACGAAGTACTTGTCGACCAGCTTCTCGTCGAGGTCATCCAGCGCCTGGCGATGGGCGCGCTCCGCGGGCAGCAGGCGCGGACGCACGGCGTTGGCGATGGCGTAGAACAGTTCGTCGAGGGTGGCGCGATCGCGCAGGTCGAGCTGACCGAGCGCGTACAGCGAAAGACCTTCGGCCAGGTGATGTTGCGCCTCGTGGAACAGCTCGAGCGGCGGTCGGGTGTCCAGTTCGGCATGCGTTTCGCGCAGGTGGCGAAGCACGCTGGGCTCGCCCGCGCGACCGGCAGGGACGGCGCCCTGCGGCACCGGCTCCACCTCGCTCACGTTGACGATCATCACCGCATGATGCGCGGTCATCGCGCGGCCCGACTCGGTGAAGATGATCGGCGCCTTCATGCCGTGCTCGGCGACGGCCTCGGCCAGCGGCTGGACGATGCTGGCCGCGTACTGGCCCAGGCTGTAGTTGATCGAGTTATAGCTGCGCGAGCGGGTGCCTTCGTAATCGACGCCCAGGCCGCCGCCCACATCGACCACGTCGATCGGCACGCCCAGGCGGTGCAGCTCGACGAAATAACGAACGGCCTCGCGCATACCGGCGGCGATGTCACGCACGTTGGAGATCTGCGAGCCCATGTGGAAATGCTGCAGCTTCAGCGTGTGCTTGAGGCCTGCGGCATCCAGACGCTCGATAAGCTCGAGGATCTGGCCCGGGCTGAGGCCGAACTTGCCCTTGTCGCCACCGGTGTTCTGCCACTTGCCGGCACCGATCGAGGCCAGGCGCACGCGGACGCCGAGCAGTGGCTCGACGTCGAGCGCCTTGGCTTCGGCGAAGACGTGGTCGAGCTCGGACAGCTTCTCGATGACGATGTGGACGCGCAAACCGAGCTTGAGACCGATGAGGGCAAGACGGACGTACTCGCGATCCTTGTAGCCATTGCAGACAACCATGCTGCCGGGGCGCGCCTGCGCGAGCACGGCCATCAGTTCAGGCTTGGAACCGGCTTCGAGACCGAAGCCGTGCTCGCCCGCGGCGACCAGCTCGCTGACGACGCCACGCTGCTGGTTCACCTTGATCGGGTAGATCGCCGTGTAAGAGCCGGCGTAGTCGACATCGTCGATCGCTTTGGCGAACGCCTGCTGGAGGCGGGCGAGGCGGTCGGCGAGGATGTCCGGAAAACGAATGAGCAGCGGCAGGCGCAGGCCTTCACTCGTGGCCTGGTCGACGATGGCCGGCAGGTCGAGGGCCGGGCCCTCCTCGCCACGGGGGCACATGAGCAGGTGGCCGTCATCGGCAACGTCGACGTAGCCATTGCTCCAGTGCGGGATCGCGTAGGTCTGCTTGGCGCGGTCGGTGGTCCAGTTCGCCATGGGCGGAAGATCTCCAGGTGATTGTGTCGTGTCCCCCACTCGGGGGTGCGCGGAACAGTCGCAGCGGCGAACTTTGACCTGAAGCGGGCCTGGCGGCCGGGAGCCTCGCACGCCGCGGGGCCGACCAGACTGGGCCTGCGCGGCGGGGAGGCCGTCGGCAGACCGCGTATTGTACCGGTCCGCCATGACATCCGTGTATCACCTACATCTGCCGAGGGCGAGGCCGTTGGCCGCTTGGTCGCCCGGAGCCGGTACAATCCCCGCTTTCGATCCCTTCCCGTTTCCAGGAACTCGCGTCATGTCGCAGCAGCAGCTCAGCTGGTTTACCGAAGCCCACCAGGCCTCGGGCTCCTCCATCGGTTTCCGCGTCGAGCGCCTGTTGCACGCCGAGAAGACCGAGTTCCAGACCATCGAGATCTACCAGACGACCGATTGGGGCAACCTGATGGTGATCGACGGTTGCGTGATGCTCACCGGCCGCGACAACTTCCTGTACCACGAGATGATGACCCACCCGGCGCTGTTCACCCACGCCCGCGCCAAGCGCGTCGTGATCATCGGCGGTGGCGACTGCGGCACGCTGCGCGAGGTGCTCAAGCACGAGGAAGTCGAGAAGGCCACCCAGGTGGAGATCGACGAGCGCGTCACCCGCCTGGCTGAGGAATACTTCCCGGAACTGTGCGAAGCCAACGGCGACCCGCGCGCCGAACTACTCTTCATCGACGGCATCAAGTACATGGCCGAGGTGGATCCGGAGTCGATCGACCTGATCATCGTCGACTCGACCGACCCGGTCGGCCCGGCTGAAGGCCTGTTCAACGCTGCCTTCTACGCCAGCTGCTACAAGGCCCTGCGCCACGGCGGCATCCTGGTGCAACAGTCGGAGTCGCCGATGGCCCATATCGAGCTGATCAAGGCCATGCGTTCGGCCATGCGCACCTCGGGCTTCAAGGCCGTACGTACCCTGCCCTTCCCGCAGCCGTGCTACCCCACCGGCTGGTGGAGCTGCACCATGGCGCGCAAGGACGGCGACCTGTCGGGCTTCCGCGAGCGCGGCGCGATCAGCAAGAACTTCCCCACGAAGTACTACAACGCAGACATCCACAAGGGTGCACTGGCGCAGCCGGAGTTCATGCGCGAGGCGCTGGGCGACTGATCTTTCGATCGGTCGCACCTGTGACGGAAGGGCGCTGCGGCGCCCTTCTCTTTGACCACATTTCTACGAACAGGAAAGGAATCCCATGCACCACCTTCGTCCCAAACGTGCGCTCCTGCTGACCCTCGTCCTCGTCCTCGCGCCCGGCTTGGCAGCCGCGACCGAGCTACCCGGTGGCCCGGCCTTCCTGAAAGCCGCCGATGACGTGATTGCTGCACAGGGCGAGGCAGGCGTCTCGCCTCCGCCGCCGATCACGGATCCACGGGTGCAAACCCTCCTGGCCAGGGCGGCGAACATCGAAGCCATCTTCGGCAACGTCAAACTGACGGCCGCCGACCTCGGGCCGGTGATGGACCTGTGTGGAAAAACCAACCAGATCACGGTGGGTTACGCACTGGCCAACATCGCCTCGCTAAAGCCGCCGGCGGGGCAGACTGCTGACCCCGAAGCGCTCAAGCCCCGGGTGATCGAACTGCAAAGTCGCAATGTGATTGCCTATCAGGACGCCATCGTTCCGATGGGCGCCTTCAGCGCGCGCTGCATGATGCGGGCATTGCCCTTGCTGACCGAATTCATGAGAACGCTGCCGGCCGAGCAGCGGACGCCGGTTCGCATGGGTGGGTTACGCCAGATGCGCGGCGGCGTCGCCAACATGATGGTCGGCGCCATCACCAGCAGCATCCAGACCGGCATCTCTGCGGCGAACCGGCATCTCGCCGTCAGTGCCGCCGCGGACGTGGCATCCACGTTCGCCGCCATCCTGCCGGTGGCCGACCGGAAGGTGATCCAGCAGACGGCCGGCCGCGTCAGGCCGTCGGCCGCCGCGGCCGACCAACCCTCGCTCGACACCATTGCCCGTGCGTTTGCCGACGAGCGATGCGAGGGCCTCTGCGCCCTCGGTAGCTGAGACCGCTCAGCCCGCTGGCTTGGAAGGTTCCCAGCCGGCGGGTGCCTCCGGTGGCATGCCGTAAGCACGGAGCGAGGCGAGGATCACGCTCATCTCGGTGCCGCCACTGCGCGCCAGCATGAGCAGCTTCTGCGCAGTGGCCTTGTCGCCCTGCGCCTGCAGGTTGAGCTGCGCGAAGCGCTGCATCTCCCAGATCAGGTTGAGGCGCGCGGTCTTCGCGGAGGATTGGTCGGAGGCGTCCGTCGACAGGGTTTCACGCAGGTGCAGACCGAGGGAACGGCCTAGCGGGCTGCTGCCCCATTCGAGCACCTTGGCTAGTTTCAGGCAGTCGCCGACAACCGAGGCATCTTCCTTGTTGTCGTCGCAGTACTTCGCCGTGGCCTGGAAACCGGGCATCGGCTGAGCGCTGGCCAGGCCGAACACCAGCACCATCTGCACGCCCGCGGCACCGGCGCCCTGCAGGGGGTTGAAGGTGTCGGCCGGCGGTGGCAGCTGGGTGACCGAGTTGGCCAGCGCCTTCAGGCTGGCACCGAGGTAGTCGTCGTAGACCTTCGCGTTGGCGGCGCGGGTGAGATCGGCCCGCATGTCTGCCTTGGAGGCATTGTTATGCCCATCAACGCCCAGCTTGAGTAGCCATACGGCGGCGTTGTCCGGCGCCTGCTTCTGCAAGGTGGCGAGGGCTTCCGCATTCGGACAGGCGTCCGCCTTGGTCTCGCAATCGGCCAGCCGTGCCCAGGCGACCTGGGGACCGGCGTCTTCGTTGCGCGACGCCCGTTCGAGCAGGGCGTGGTAGGTGAGTACCTCGGGCGGGTTGACCAGCGGGCGTGCCAGCAGGGCGGCGCCGAGCAGGGGCTCGGATTCGGTCCGCAGCGCGAGGACGCTGGCGAGGTCTTTCTGGAACTGCAGGAGGGCCTTGGTCTGGTCCTTCTGAGCTACCGGTCCCTTGGCCGGTCCCGTCGCCGCACCGGGCCACGGCGTAGCCGCGAAGGTAGGGAGCGAAAGCAGGCCAGCAAGGGCCAGGGTCACGACGCGGCGTCGCCGCATGGGCCATCTCCGTGAAATAAAACGACAAGAATACGGTTCGACCATGAACGGAAGCTGCGCCGTCAGGCCTTCACCAAGCGAAGACATTGCTACTATCGGTCTGAGCGCGGGGGGATCGGGACAGCTGTCCGCATGACCGCACCAATCAATCCTGCGACAGAACAGGAGTTTACAGTGGATCACTTTGCCCTCTTCACCAGCGCACCGGCTGGTTTCTTCGTCGGCTGGGGCACCCTCACGCTGATCAACGCAGGTCTGGCCCAAGGCAAGAACCGCAGCGGGTTGGCCTGGTGGGCGCTTTCGCTCTTCCTCGGCCCCGTGGCCACCCTCATTCTCGTCGTCCTGCCGAAAGTCCGCGCAAAGATGTTCTGACCCGTTTGCGTGGGTCGACAGGGTGTGTAGGCTAGGAGGCCTCCCAAGGCAGGTGCGCGCGAATGCTTACGACGCTCGTAGCAAGCAGCAAGGGTGGGTGTGGCAAGACAACGCTGGTAACCCAGCTCGCCACCCACTGGGCACAGGYCGGGAAGCAGACGGCCATCATCGACGCCGACCGACAGCAGTCCAGTTTGCGCTGGGTCAGTCGACGCCCTGAGAACGTCCCGGGCGTAACCGCCGTCGAGGGCAGCCGCCGGGCCTTCGACCGGCTACCGGCCGAGATCCAGCGAACCATCGTCGACACCCCTGCAGGCGTCGGCGAGAAAGAGCTGGAGCCTTACCTCGAAAAGGCCGATGTCATCCTCGTGCCGGTCTTGCCTTCGCACTTCGACCTCGACGCGACGCTCGACTTCCTCGCCGTGCTCCAGGCCATCCCGCGGGTCAAGCGCGGCAAGCTGCCGGTCGCCCTGGTCGGCAACCGTCTCAAACCCTGGACCAATGCCAGCCAGGCTGCGGTCGCCGAACTCGGCGAGCGCGCTCCTTTTCCCGTGGTTGCGGAACTTCGCGACTCGCAAGCGTACGTCTTGCTCACGGCGCTCGGTAAGGGCATCTTCGATTACCACTCGGAAAACGTACGCGGACACCAGGACGACTGGGCAAAACTGCTTCGCTGGATAAAGCGCAGCACCTGAGCCGGATGGGGAACGCGTTGGTTGCACCACGCCACGTCACGTGGCATTGCGGAGAACGGTACCCATGCACGAACTCATCCTGCTGCGTCACGCGGAAGCATCTCCGAACGGCAAGGACGGCAAGGACGATCGCGAGCGAAAACTCACCGAGCACGGCCAGAACGAAGCCCGCGCGGCGGGCGAATGGCTCGCAAGCCACGGCATCCACTACGATCGCGTGCTCTGCTCCCCTTCCGAACGCACGAAAGAAACCGCGGCCCTGGCCCTCGGCCAGATCAAGCCCACCTACGACGATAAGATCTACGACGCCACCGTCGGCGATCTGTACGACCTCCTCGACAAGCAATCGGATGTCGAGCGCGTGGTCCTCGTCGGTCACAATCCTGGCATCGAACAACTGGTAGCCTTCCTTGTCGAAGGGCGCTCCGAGGATTACCGCGGCATGCCGCCCGGTGGCATGGCCCGGCTCGTCTTCGATGGTCCGCTGGAACCCGGCAAAGCCAAGCTTGAGACGTTCTGGTCTCCACCAAACTGAGTAGCTTTATGCGTCACCTGTTTGCGGCGATCGCTCTTCTCCTGTCGGCGGCGCCTCTGGCCGCCGCCGACCTGCGAATCGATCCCGTGCGTTCACGCGCAGAGTTCAGCGTTCGCCTGCTCTGGGTGAGCAACATCTCGGGCGCTTTCGAAGGTATTCGTGGTGACGTTTCGATCGATCACGCCGCACAGACCGCCGTGGTCCGCGCCGACATCGATACCGAAAGTATCCGTATGGAATCGGCCCGACTCCGGCGATGGGTACTCGCGCCGGAGTTCTTCGACTCCGTCCACTACCCGACGATCCATTTTGAATCCCTGCCGACGCCCCTCCTCATCCTTACCCGGGGCGGCGATGTCGTGGGCAAGCTCACCCTGCGCGGAATCACCCAACCGGTGACCTTCCACCTGCAAGGCAACCGCTGTCCGCCAGAATCCCTGGCCGGCTGCGTCCTCCAGCTTCAGGGAACGATCGACCGCACCGACTTCGAGATGCGCGGCCGCCGTGGTGCCCTGTCCGRCCGTGTCAACCTGGGCATGGCTATCGTGCTCGAGGCGCCCTGACAACCCCGGCGAGCGCCTCAAGCTCACCTGGCGTTGTCACCGGTCCCCTATCATCTGCGGCATGCGCCGCCTCTTTACGATCCTGCTCCTCACCGCCACGCTCCTTGCCGGCGGTTGCTCGCTGTCGCGTACGCGCATCCGGCAGGCGGACGCGGTCGTCACCCTGACGGTCGACCGTCAGCTCACCTGTGACCGGACCGATCGTTGTGCGACACCGTCTCCCCTGATCGACGCGGCGAAGGAAGCCAACGCAGCCTCGACCGCGGACAAACCGGTCCACGTGGCGACGCTGCTCGAGGATGGCGAGCAGGCCATGGCCGCCCGGGTCAACCTGATTCGTGCGGCGACGAAGAGCATCGACGTGCAGACCTACATCTGGGAGCAGGACGACGCGGGCAAACTGGYCCTCGACGAACTGATCCAGGCCGCGCGGCGCGGCGTGCATGTGCGCATCCTCGCCGACCAGCTGTTCTCCTTCGGCGACCCGGGATTGCTCGCCACGCTCGCCCGCGCCAGCGACAACCTCGAGGTACGCCTCTACAACCCCACCTTCCACAGCGCGCGGACGCCACCGCTGGAGTTCGCGGCCGGCATTCTCTGCTGCTTCTACAAGTTCAACCAGCGGATGCACAACAAGCTGATCGTGGTCGACGATCTCATCGGCATCACAGGCGGTCGCAACTACGAAGACCGCTACTTCGACTGGGACGGCAGCTTCGACTACATCGACCGCGATGTCATGGTGGGCGGTCCCGCCGCGAAAACCATGGGCGACAGCTTCGAACAGTTCTGGACGCATAAGCGCGCGGTCCGGCTGACCCATCTGCATGACGTGAACCGGGAGCTCATCGCCGACACCGACGACACGCGGCATTGGTTGCCACCGACCTACGAGCATCCCGACCGCGTCGCCCAGATGATCAGCGATGCCGAAGATGCCGGCTGGCTGGAAGACCGAATCATGCGCGCCACGCTGCGGATGAATCGCATCGAGTATCTTTCGGACCTCCCGGGCAAAACCGACGAGCCCAAGCGTCGCGAGGCACGTGAACTTACCCGACACATCATGGGTCTGGTACGTAACGCGAAGAGCGAGATCATCCTGCAGACGCCCTACCTGGTCATGAGCAAACCGGCGCGGAAGATCTTCAACCGCCTGCACGAGCAGCCGACGCCGCCGCGCATCGTCGTCTCGACGAACTCGCTGGCCTCGACCGATGCGTTCGCTGTGTATGCGCTGTCTTACAAGCACCGCAAGCGTTACCTCACCGACTACGGCTTCGAGATTTACGAGCTGAAGCCGCACCCCGAAAACGCCGACATCGATGCGCTCGAGAACCCGTCGACGGCCCCCGCCAAACCACCGTTTGCCGCCACTGGCTCGGGCAGCGGCCACAGCCGACGTGCATCCAGGGAAACGGATGCCGATGGCGGGTTGCAGCCCTCGGAGTCGTCCGGCTTCCTCAGTGCGGGGAGTCATTCGCGACGGGGTGCGCGTCATCGCCCCGCACCGCTGAGCACCGAGGGTATCCGTTTCGGACTCCACGCGAAGTCGATCGTCGTCGACGATACGTTCGCCATGGTCGGCACGCACAATTTCGATCCGCGCTCCGACCACTACAACACCGAATCCGGTGTGATCATCTACGACAAGCGCTTCTCGGACCGCCTGCGCGATTCGATCATGCAGGACACCGAGCCCGGCAACGCCTGGGTCATCGGCCCGCGCGAGAAGAAGATCCCCGTGCTGTCGTCGGTGAACGAGTTCATCGGCGATGTCTCGGAGCGCCTGCCGTTCTTCGATCTGTGGCCATTTCGCTACGCCACCAGCTACGAGCTCAAGCCAGGCTGCATTCCGCTGAGATGGACCGATCCCCGCTTCTTCGAATGCTACGAGCCGGTGGGCGACTTCCCCGAAGTCGACGTCTCGCTGAAGCTCATCTACACCCGCATGATTACCGCGTTCGGCTCATCGGCGGCCGGCATTCTCTAGAAGCGCGTGAGTTCGAAGCGGATGGGCAGGTCGGCGGTGTAACGGGACGGACGATTGTCCGCCGCGGCGAAGCGCCAGCCCCGAACGGCATCGGTCGCTGCGTGATCCAGGTCGAGGTCGCCGCTGCTATGGCCTACGCTGACGTCGGTGACATCACCTTCCTGGGTGACCGTGACATTGAGGATCACCTGGCCTTCGCGCTGTGCGCGTAGCGCTGCCATGGGGTAGCGCGGCGAGGGCATGTAGACGGGCACGAGGGGATCGGGCGTTGCTGCGGCGTCGCTGCGCGCCGCAGCAACGCGTTCGGGAGCCGCGTGCGTGCGGACTCGCGGAGCGGACGCCGACGGCATCGGCGGCACCGGCGCGGACGGCCGTGTCCACGCGGGCCTGGACGACAGCTTCGGCATGACGACTTCGGCCAGCGGGCGGGTCGCAGGCGCGCGCTCATAGGTGAGCGCGGTGAGCCAGCTCGTCGCGGCGATGCCGACGACGAGCCCGAGGGCGCTGAACGATGTACTGGTGCGAAGTGCGAGCATTCGGATCTGACGGATGGGGATCAGGGACGTTCGAGAATCGCCGTGACGCCCATGCCGCCCGCGGTACAGATGGAAATCAGGCCGCGGCCCGAACCCTTCTGCTCGAGCATCTTCGCCAGCGTGGCGACGATGCGCGCACCGGTCGCCGCGAAGGGATGACCCGCCGCGAGACTGGAGCCGTTGACGTTGAGTTTCGACGGGTCGATCGATCCCAGCGGGCCATCGAGGCCCAGCCGGTTACGGCAATACTCGTCGGATTCCCATGCACGCAGCGTGCAGAGCACCTGCGCCGCAAAAGCTTCGTGGATCTCGTAGAAGTCGAAATCCTGCAGGGTGAGGCCAGCCTGCTTCAGCATGCGCGGCACGGCCACGGTCGGCGCCATCAACAGGCCTTCGCCATGGACGAAGTCGACGGCTGAGATCTGCGCGTGCGTGAGGTAGGCCTGGATCGAGAGGCCACGGTTGGACGCCCATTCGTCGCTGGCCAGAAGCACGGCGGCCGCGCCATCGGACAAGCCGGTGGAGTTTCCCGCGGTCAGCGTGCCCTGGCCGGTGGTCCTGTCGAACGCCGGCTTCAGCGAGGACAGCTTCTCCAGTGTGGAATCCCCACGCAGGAAGCCGTCGCGCTTGAGACCACGGAACGGCACGACGAGGTCGTCGAAAAAGCCGGTTTCGTACGCCGCAGCCAGCTTCTTGTGGCTGGAGAGTGCGAGCTCGTCCTGCTCGAGACGACCGACCTTCCATTCCTTCGCCATCAGCTCGCAGTGGTCGCCCATGGACTTGCCCGTGCGCGGCTCGGCCACGCCGGGGAAGGATGGCTTCAGTTCCTTCAGGGAGAAACCGCGCGTCGCGACGGCGAACTTCTCCTTGAGCGTCTTCGCACGGTTCAGCGCCAGTAGTCGCTTGCGAAATTTCTGGCCGTAGACAATGGGAACGTCGCTGGTGGTGTCCGAGCCGCCGGCGATGCCGGCCTCGATCTGACCGCAGGCGATCTTGTTGGCGATGATGATGGCGTTGTCCAGCGACGTGCCGCAGGCACGCGCCGTGGTGATGCCGGGTGTCGTCGGGGCAAGCCCCGACGAAAGCAGGGCCTCACGAGCCAGGTTCCAGTCCGACGAATGGCGGATGACGGCGCCCATGGCCACCTCACCCAGCTCGGTGCCATGCAGGCCGAACTTCTCGACCAGCGATCCAAGCACCTTGACCGACATCCCGAAATTGCCGACATCGGCATAGGCGGTGTTGTTGCGGCAGAAGGGAATGCGGACGCCGCCGACCACACCCACGCGCTTTTGCGACTTTTCCATGCTCTTAAAAGGACAATCCAGGATCGTAAAGGGGTGCCGCGGCAATAGCCGTTTGCAGGCGAAGGGCTCGCGGACGCCGACGATCGCCGACGAACGCGTATCGGCAAGGCTAACCCGCATCCCCTCCGGGCGAAAGCCCGATATGCGTGGATGATAGAATCGCGTTCCTTTGCCGTTCGGAAAAACCTGCCGTGAACGAGTCGCTGATCGCCTGCCCCGCCCTCCTGGCGCTGGAACTGGCCGAGGGCGAGATGCCCGATCGGCTCGAGCTGACCCGGGACGAAGCGCAGACGCTGGCCGCCCTGGTCGCCGACGACCTCCGCGCGCTGCTGCCTGGGGTCGAGGCCTCGCGCTTCGCCCTGGTTGGCGCCTTGTTCGATGGCGTGGAGCTGCTGCGCCCCGGTTTTCCCGTGTTCGCCACGCTCGAAGAGCTGGCCCGGCGCGTGCCTCGCGTGACCACCGCCGGTGGCGTGGTGGCCTTCGGCACCCACGAAGGCCACATGCCCGCGCAGCCCCTCGTGCCGGATGCGCGCTATGCGGGTGGCCCCATGCGCCTGGTTCCCTGGATGCTGCTGGCGCCGGTGGAGCTCGCCGAGGAACTCACCGCGAAGATGGAAGTGGAGCTGGTCGGTCGCGGTGAAGCCGGCTCGGCGACGGCGGATTTCCTCATGCGGACCCTCGGCGTGCGCCTCGAACATGCGCGCTACCTAAGCCGCGACGACCTCCTCGCGCTCACCTGCGTGCAGTACGAGCACGTGAACCTGGCGCCGCTGTGGACCATGCTCGAAGCCGCTCTGCTCACGCCATATAAAGAAGAAACCGCGCTGGGCTCGCGCGGCCTGCCGTTGCGCTACGCCGAAGGTCGCGTCGGCATTCCCGGCATAGCCGGCTGGTTCGCCCGCGCGGGCACCCAGCGGGACAATCCCGCCCACGAGTTCGCCGGCACCATCTTCGAGCTGCGCCAGTACGCTGCCTTGCTCGCCGCCCACCATGTGCCCCTGCACCTGGAGGGGGAGCCGGCGCAGACCGCTGGCTATCTCATCGAAGCCATGGCCGATGCCGATCCCGCCCTGCCGCAGCCCCTGCTTTACGCCCATGAAGCCGCGGGCCTGGGCATGGCCGTGGTGACCGTCGCCCAGCCCTCGCCGGGCAAGGCGCGCATCCTCGCCCATGGCTACCCGCTCGCCCCCGATGCCCTGGGGCCGCTGCTGGATGCGCTGGCCGGGCGTTATGACACGGCCACCGAGGTCCACGCGCTCGGCAAAGTGCTGCTGGACGCACAGGGTGCGCTTTCCGCACCGGCGCCCGTGTTGCACTGACGTTTTTAAGAATCCTTCGATATACGCAGCCGCGGGGACGCATTAGAGTTGAGGCATCGTCCCTTCGGCGACCGCATGCGTCATCCAGCGCCACCCACCACCGATTCCCCGACCGACTGGGCGGCCTATCTGCTGGACCGCGCGCCGGCGATGATGGCTTACGTCGACACGTCGCTGCGTTATCGCTTTGCCAGCCCCGCGTATACGGCCTGGATGGGGATCGAGCGAGACGGCCTCATCGGACGCCGGCTCGATGAAGTCATCGCGCCTTCGGTCTATGCCCGCATTGAACCCGGCGTCACTGCCGCCCTTGCCGGCGAACCCGTCATYGCCGATCGCGAAATACGTCGCGACGACGACCAACGCTACGCCCAGGCCACGTTCACGCCGGATGTCGGTCCCGATGGCAGCATCCGTGGTGTCTCCATCCTCCTGGCCGACATCTCCGGCCGGCACATGCTCGAAGCGCGCCTGAAGGAAAGCGAGCGCCGTTTCTCGCAAGCCTTCCGCCACGCCGCGATCGGCATGGCCCTCGTCCTGCCGACCGGACGCTGGCTGCAGGTGAACGATGCACTGTGCACCATGCTCGGCTACTCCGATCAAGAGCTGCTCACCTCCGCCTATCAGGACATCACCCACCCGGCCGACCTGGCGACGGACCTCGCGCTGGTGCAGAAGATCATCGCGGGAGAGCGCGCCTCCTATCATCTGGAAAAGCGCTATATCCGCCGCGACGGGCAGATTGTGCATGCGCTGCTCACCGTTTCCCTCGTACGCGACGAACACGGCGAACCGCTGTACTTCATCTCCCAGGTCATCGACATGACCGAGCGCAAGGCCTTCGAGGACGCGCTGTTCCGCGAGCGCGAGCTGGCCGAGGTCACGCTCAAGTCCATCGGCGATGCCGTGATCACCACGGATCCGTACCTCATCGTCACCTCGCTCAATCCCATCGCCGAAGCGATGACGGGCTGGTCCAGCCATGAGGCCGTGGGTCGACCCATGGACGACATCTTCCAGCTGCGTGACCCGCTCACACGCCGGCCGATTCCCAATCCGCTACTTACCGCGGTGACCAAGAACACCATCATCGGCTTGACCACGGACGCTATCCTCGTGCATCGCAACGGCTTCGACAGCCCGATCGAGGATTCGGCCGCGCCGATTCACGATCACGCCGGCAACGTGGTCGGCGGCGTGGTGGTGTTCCACGACGTGAGCGAAACCCGTGCACTCGCGCTGAAGATGGCGCATCTGGCGCACCACGACACGCTCACCGGCCTGCCCAACCGCGCGCTGCTGCAATCGCGCATGGAATTTGCGGTCACCGTGGCTGCCCGTCGCAACCAGCGTGCTGCCCTGCTCTTTGTCGACATCGACCATTTCAAGCAGATCAACGATTCCATGGGCCACGCGGCGGGCGATGCCCTGCTACAGGAAGTAGCGCGACGTATCCGCGCCGCCGTGCGCCCGGACGACACCGTGAGCCGGCTGGGTGGCGACGAGTTCGTTGCCCTGCTACCTCACGTCGACGGTGCCTCCGATGCGGCCGCCGTCGCCGAGCGCGTGCTCGAAGCCTGCAGCGAAGCCGTGGGGGTGGATGCATCGGCGCTCGCGATCAGTTTCAGCATCGGGATCAGCGTGTATCCGGACGACGCCTTCGACGCGGAGTCGCTGCTGCGCAACGCCGACACCGCCATGTACGAAGCGAAGATGCAGGGCCGTAACGGCTATCGTTTCTTCAACGCCAGCATGAACGAGCGCAACACCGCGCGTGTCCGCATCGAGGTGGAGCTGCGCAAGGCGCTCGCACGCAACGAACTCAGCCTGCACTACCAGCCCAAGGTGGACGTGAACCTGGGTACGGTGGTCGGTGCCGAAGCGCTGCTGCGTTGGCAAGTGGATGGCGAAGATATCTATACGCCGGAGCAATTCATTCCGGTGGCCGAGGATTGCGGGCTCATCGTGCCGATTGGCGAGTGGGCACTGCGCGAAGCCTGTCGGCAGGCAGAGATCTGGGCGCGCTTGTATCGGCCCCTCTCCGTGTCGGTCAACGTCTCCGCGCTGCAATTCCAGCACACGCGCTTCTTCGAGTCGCTGCGCGGCGTGCTCGATGAGACCGGACTCCATCCCACCCTGCTCGAGCTGGAACTCACCGAACGCACGGTAATGGAAGGTGGCGACCACATTGCCGACCTCCTGCACCGGATCAAGTCACTGGGCGTGTCGCTCAGCCTGGACGACTTCGGCACTGGCTACTGCAGCCTGTCGTACCTGAAGCACTTCCCCGTCGACACCCTGAAGATCGACCGCACCTTCATCCGTGATGTCGCGTGGGACAACGACAGCGCCGCCATCGTCAGCGCCATCATCGCTATGGGCAGCGGCATGAACAAAAAGGTGCTCGCCGAAGGTGTCGAAAGCGTGGAACAGGCTAACTTCCTGAGCTCCGCCGGCTGCCCGCAAATGCAGGGCTTCCTCTTCGGCAAGGCCGTGCCCGCACGCGAGTTCGAAGAACGCATCTCCGCCGTCGACATGGGCGACCCCCGCGTCCCCCAGCTCTAACCGCCGTGCTCCCTGTAGGAGCCGATTCATCGGCGAATGGGTGCTCGCGATAACGGGTCAGGATGCCAGCATCGCCTCATACATGTAGTAGTGGCAACGTTCCATGCCGAGACCGGCATACGTTGCCTGCGCCCGCTCGTTCTCCGTCTCGACGTAAAGGCGCACGCCCACGGCCCCAGCGCCACCCGCCATCGCCTTCACGTGCGCATACAGGCCGCGAAACACGCCGGCACGCCGTGCCTCGGGCGCCACGTAAACGCTCTGCACCCACCAGAAGTCCCCGCAACGCCAGTCGCTCCACTCGTAGGTGACGAGCAGGCAGCCGACCGCCACGCCATCGAGCTCGGCGATCAGATAGAAGCCACGCCGGGGCTCATCGAACACGGCGCGCACCCCACGGCCGATGGTCGCCGGGTCGAGCGCCTTGCTCTCCGTCTCCCATGCCATCGCGATATTCCAGCCGGCGATTGCGTCCGCGTCATCGATACCTGCGCGGCGTATGTAGAGGGTCATGCTGTTATCCGTTGGAAGGGCGCCGCTTGCGCGATGCGCCAAGTTTACGCGTGAGCGTATTGCGACCGACGCCGAGCGCGGCGGCGGCGTGCTGCCTGTGCCCGTCGTTGGCGATGAGTGCGGCCTGCAACAAGGTTTTGTCGAGGGCGTCGCGGGCGCGCGCATGCACGTCCACTTCGCCCTGCGCCAGGGCGTCCTGGGCCCAGATGCGCAGGGCATCGGTCCATTCGCTACTGCGCGTTTCCCGCGCGGGTAGCGCACCGAGGTCGCTGGCAAGGATCTCCGCGCCCGGCGCGATCACCGCAAGGCGGCGGCACAGATTTTCCAGCTCGCGCACATTGCCGGGGTAATCACGCTGCTCGACCAGTTTCATCGCCCCGCGCGAGAAACGTTTCGGTGGCAATTTCAGCTCGGCCGCGGCCTGGGCGAGGAAGTGGCGCGCCAGCACGGGGATGTCGCCGCGACGCTGCCGTAAGGACGGCAGCTCGATACGCACCACATCCAGGCGATGTTTCAGATCCGCGCGAAAGAGGCCGGCGGCCACACGCGCGTCCAGATCCTGGTGGGTCGCCGCGATGATGCGCACATTGCCACGCATCAGCTCGCGGCCACCCACGCGGTAGAACTCGCCGCCGGCCAGGACGCGCAGCAAACGCGTCTGCAAGGCGATCGGCATGTCGCCGATTTCATCGAGAAACAAGGTGCCGCCTTCAGCCTGCTCGAAGCGACCGGCATGGCGCCGCTGGGCACCGGTAAACGCACCCGCCTCGTGACCGAACAGTTCGCTCTCGAGCAGCTCGGCCGGAATGGCCGCTGTATTCAACGCGACGTAGGGCTTGCCGCTGCGCGCGCTTTCTTCATGCAGCGCACGCGCCACGAGCTCCTTGCCGGTGCCGGTTTCGCCAGTGATCAACACGTTGAGATCACTCGCGGCGACGCGGCCGATCAAGCGGAACACCTCGCGCATCGCCGGACTTTCGCCGAGCAGCGAATGCGCATCGACGCGGCCGACGGGCACGATCACTTCTTCATGGGCCGCGGCGAGCGTGCGTTCTACGGCCTCCACCGCCATGTCGAGGTCGAAGGGCTTGGCGAGATAATCCGCCGCGCCCGCGCGATATGCCGCCGCTGTCGTGGCGACATCGGTGTAGGCGCTCATGACGATCACGGGGCCGATATTGCGGCGAGTGAGGTCCTCGAGCAGACGCAGGCCATCTTCGCCGGGCATGCGCACGTCGGTCACCAGCAAGCCCGGCCGACCTTCGGCCAACGCGGCACGCACCGCATCACCCGCACTGAACTCGCGCACCGTGTGCCCTGCATCACGCAGGGCCTCGGCGAGCACGAAGCGCACGCCGCGATCGTCGTCGGCGATCCAGATTTCAGTCATGGTGCCGCTCCATCGGAAGGTACAGGGAGAACACCGTTTCACCGGGGCGACTGGTGAAGCGCAGGTCGCCGCCGTGTTCGAGCGCGATCTCGCGCGACAAGGCGAGGCCGAGGCCGGTGCCATCGGGACGGCCCGACACCAACGGCTGGAAGAGAGAGTCGCGGAGCTCGTCTGGCACACCCGGGCCGTCGTCGATCACGTCGATGCGCAGCGCCGCGCGCACCGTGCGCTCGCCGAGACGAGCGCCGTGCTCGACGCGGGTGCGCAGGGTGATCGTCGTCGCGCCGGCTTCGCTGGCATTGCGGGTGAGGTTGAGCAGCACCTGGAGCAGGCGATCGGTGTCACCCAGGCTGTCCGGAAGGCTGGGATCGTAGTCGTGGCGAACGCGCAGCGCGTCGGCTTCGGCACCGACCAAGCCCTCGAGACGCTCGAGCAGTTCGTGGACATTGACCGGGCCAAGGCGTGCTGCACCACGATGCCGGAGCAGGCCGTCGGCGAGGGCAGCCAGGCGGTCTGCTTCGGCGATCACCATGCTCGCCAGCTGGCGGAGGTCGTTGTCGGCCACCCGGCGTTCGAGCAACTGGGCCGCGCCACGGAGGCCGGCCAGGGGGTTTTTCACTTCATGGGCAAAGCCGCGCAGCGTGGCCGAGAGCGGCGTGCCGGCTGCCGCGTTGAGCTCGGGCGCCAGCGGGTGCACTTCGACCAGTAGCCGACCGTCGTCCAGTGGCTGCATGGTCAGGTCGGCCATGATCTCGCGCCCCCGCGCCACGCCGAAGGTGGCGCCACGGAGGTTGAAGGGGCGGCGTTCCAGCAGCGTGCGCTCTAGCTGGGAGGCAAGTGATGGCTCGCGCATCAGCACCGGCAACGGCTGGCCTACCGCCGTGCGGGGACCGACGTCGAGGACCTCGCCCAAGGCAGGGTTGAGCCAGTTCACGCAGAGGTCTGCACCGATGACGGCGAGGCCGGTGCCGAGCAAGGTTAGGAGGTCAGCCTGATCTGGTGCGTGCATTGCACCAATGTAGGGAGGTTGGGCGGGGGCCGCAACAGGACAGATTCGCAGGGTCCTCTGGACGGATTCTGACGTCGTCCCATTTTCCMTACACGTTTAAACTAGAGTCGGGCCGCTTTTGACGTTGATGATGCCCAGGCTTATGGCGTAGCAGAGCAGCGCGGGCGCCAGTCCGGCAACGCGAGGACCGTTCCCGTCCTTCGCCAGATTGCCGATGAATGCGAGAAGCGCAACAGCACTTCCTCCGCAGACGATCAAAAGGGTACTGAGTGCCGTTTTCCCGGTCTCAAGCACGGATTTGAAGACTTGGATGCTCCATTCATGGTCCCTGTCTTCCGGTGTCTTACCAGCCATTTCGCATCGCCTCGAGACGTTGATTCGTCAGGTCACTACGCGTATGTGCATCATCGCTAGGGATAACAGCTCCGACTCTACCGTCTGACCAACGCCCCCTACCCCTTTTGGCCCCGCGCGCTTGCGCGACGTCTATCCCAGAGGACATCTGCTCTTCCCACTACCCTTCCCGGGCATCGTCTCGCTCCACTGCAGTTGGCCAGGTCAAGGGCTGTTTCGGGATCGGTGTCAGCTGCTTCGCTCCATCCCGCGCCAACCGCCTTCGCTTTGGCCGCGCCCCCTCCTTGACCTCTCACGGCACCCCGCTGCCTCCCCCCCCCTTTGTAGCGTCTGCGGCTTGCCAGCCGCATCGCTCCCGGCCGCCGCCCAACTCGATATTGAAACTTGCCTGTGCCGACTATGGGAATCCGTCCACCTCATTGGCTTGTTCGAAGGTGAACTGTGGGATGAGGAACGCGGACGGCGCATCTAAAAATGGCAAGAAGCACACCTTACGCGCGCAGCACGGTCCCGCCTTCACCCTGTCCGGGAGGGGGTGCCCCGCTCCAGGGACGCGGTGGTTGTGACCTTTCCCGCCGGCGAAACCCGTTCGATGACATCCGGGATGTCCAGCGTCATTGCCGAGGCCGTGATCGAGGAATACGCCACCCGGTTCGTCAAGGAACCGACCGTCTGAATTGATCCGTCGAAGGCACTACCGGGCATCGTCCTCATGGACTAGCCGGGCCGAAACCCACGATGCGCGTCACCGGGGTGTAGCCCATGCGCTCATAAACAGGGTAGCCCGCTTGCGTCGCATGAAGGCAGGTCTTCCGGTGGCCGGTTGCCTCGCTTGCGACCCTCAGCGCGTGCCGTATAGTTGCCTCCGCGAATCCGCGGCGCTGCGCATCCGGTCGCGTCGCCACGAGTGCGACATAGAGCACGTCTTCGATTTCCACGACAGACGCTGTCGCTACGGCGGTGTCACCGAGATACGCGAGATAGCAGTAGGCACTCTTCTTCCATAGCGTCGCACCATCGAGTCCGTCTCGCATCAGCTCTACGGGTAAGCTGTAAGCCAGGCTGTTGATATCGGCACATTCGTAGAAGCCGCTCATCCACCCCGGTATGAATCCCGTTTTCTCTCCGATGGCGCGTCGGGCGTACGCGAATACGGATCCGGAAAGTGGAAAATCCGCAGACAAGAGCTTATAGCTGTAGGCAGTAAAAACATCACGATCGCGCCTACCACGTATTACGTGATGTGGTCGGCCTGCACGTATGACGCACACTGATTTGCGGCTGATGCGATATAGGACTGTACCGGCCGGCTCACCTCAGGAACTGCAGGAATGACGCATTGAACGCGCCGGGTGCCTGCCACGGGGCGAAGTGACTGACTCCGGGGAGAATGACCAGGCTCGCGCCGGGAATGGTCCGGGCCATGTATCGGGGATGCTCTTCCTTGATGAACTCTTCATGGTCGCCATCGGCGACAGCGATCGCCGGGCCATGAATGGCCGCAAGCTGGCTGGCGGTGTAGTTGGGTTCGGTTTTCTGCATCTTCTCAACTGCTGCGTGCAGTGCGCCGAAGCCATCGGGTGTCGGCGATACGCGAGCGTACGTCTGCTCCAGCAGGACGACTACCTTTGCAAGGATCGGCGAGTCGAGCGCGCCAGGCTTGGCCGCGTCCGCATTCATGTTGGCGCCGAACGCGTAGATCCTGCGCACCCTGGCAGGATCTTTCATCGCCATCACGAGTGCGGTGTTGGCACCGTCGCTCCAACCGACAATGTCGGCCTTTTTGATATGAAGGGT
The DNA here is from genome assembly GCF_056401735.1 of Luteibacter sp. P4_D7_3. Lineage (NCBI taxonomy): Bacteria > Pseudomonadati > Pseudomonadota > Gammaproteobacteria > Lysobacterales > Rhodanobacteraceae > Luteibacter > Luteibacter sp. P4_D7_3. The sequence goes on along the minus strand of NZ_JBFUIT010000027.1, from coordinate 5,509 downwards.
GTCCATGACACTGCGTAGATCTTCCTCGAAGACCTCATAGCTCAGGGGAACGTTGCCGAGCGTGCYTCGACCGTGGCCGCGCGTATCGATGAGGATGACCCGGTGGTGGCTATCGACCAGGGCAGGCACCTGGTTGCCCCAGGAGTCGCTACTGGACATCCCTCCATGAAGGAGAAACACGGTGGGACCTTTGCCGACCGTTCCGTACCAGATACGTGCTCCCTCACGTGTGACATAGCCTTCGCTGGCCAGATGGGGAAGGGAAGTTGGCGGCGGAAGGCTCTGCCAAACGGGTGTCTGCGCATGGACGGCTGCCGTTGTCGTGAGCATGGCGACGGTTGCGAGTTCGACGAGTTTTTTCAAGGGATACGTAGTCCGAAAGGGGCAGGCCGGGTCCCGGCGGCAACCAGCCCGACCATGAGTGCATCATTTCGGCTCTAAGGTTTACGTACGTACAAAGTGCAAAAACCTGCGGTGAGCGTGCACACCCCGCACGGACCCAGTGCCCAGATGGACTGGTTGTGCCAGCACAGCCGCAGCAACAGACCGAGGACGCTGGCGGCAAGCATCTGCGGAATCACGATAGATTTGGCTTTACAGACTCATCGAGCGGCGAATCGGCGCGGCGGCGCGGCTGCCGGTTCATGCTGCTAGATCCGTCTCTTCCGACCCTTCGTTGTCGTCGTCAACGAGATCGACATGTCCGGACGACCCATCATGGATTCCGGAGGTTGCGGCATGGCTGGTTTTTTTTAAAACCCTAACCTATGCCTACCCCGACGGCCCTGCCGCCTCGAACCTCAAACCAGGAATCTTCGCCATGAAATTCGCACTCGCCGCTCTCATCTCCTCCAGTCTCGCCTTTGGCGCTAACGCCAGCGCTGCAGAAAAACCGCCGATCGTACTGGTCCACGGCGCGTTCGAGAACGCTTCGGTCTGGGGGCACGTGGCCGGCAAACTKCAGGCCGATGGCTATGAGGTCGTATCGGTCGACCTGCCGGGTCGCCCGGGGAACCCGGCCACACCCGATAAGGTCAGCCTGAGCCTCTACGGCGATACCGTGGTCGGCGCGCTGGCGAAGCTAAAGCGTCCTGCGGTCGTCGTGGGCCACAGCTTCGGCGGCATCGTYATCGCCGACGCGGCTGAAAAGGCGCCGACGAAGATCAAGACCCTTGTGTTCACGGCCGCCTACTTGCCGCACGACGGCGATTCGCTGGTCTCGATGGCCAACAAGGACGCCGACGCCAAGATCGGTCCCCACCTGCAGATCAAGAAGGAACAGGGCATCGCCTCGATCGAGTATTCGGCGCGTGCCGACCTGTTCGCCAATGGCGCCCCGGAAGGCCTGCGCAAAGCGATCCCCGACCTGATCCTGGATGAGCCGCTCGCCCCGCTGGCCACGCCTGTGCACGTTACCGATGCCAAGTTCGGCCAGGTCGACAAGGTCTACATTCATACCGCCAATGACCAGGTGATCAGCCCGTCCTTCCAGGCACAGATGGTCGCCAGCACACCGGTGCGACGCGAATTCACGGTGCAGACCGGCCACACGCCGTTCCTTACGGCGCCCGATGAGCTGGCCGCCGATATTGAAGCTGCCGCCACCCGCTGATCCAGCCAATCCTCTGGGCCCGATCCCTGCCGCTGCAGGGATCGGGCAAACACATAGCGTCCGCAATTTAATACGGTCTGCTCGTCGCGCAGGAGTCACCCATGTTTCGTGATGTTCAACACAAGCCGTTCAACGGCGTGCGAGTTGAAGTGGCCACCTCGCTCGGCTTCGACGAGGTACTGACGCGCCTTCGCTCCCTGATGGGACGCGCCAGTACGGCGGAGATCGTAGCCCTGGCGCAAGCGGACATCACTGAGGCCGAATTCGTCCGGGTCGTGCAAGAACGGTTCGAAGGAAAAAGCGGGTTCATGCTGTTTGCCGAGATCGATCATGGCGGCTGGCTGTCTCAATTCCAGATCCGTCGGCGCACAGTTCGCTGGATTCTTGGCAATCCGCTGATCGCACTTACGATGATCCGGCATGACATCACCGCCGGTCTCTTTGCGCCCGTCGAGATCCTGATCACCGAGGCCGAAGACGGCCGGGGTACGAGGTTGACCTACGTCCGTCCTTCTTCGCAGATGGTGATCGAGGACAATCCGCCCCTCCTTGCGATGGCAACGCTGCTGGATGCGAAATTCGACGCTCTTGTCGCGCGCGCCACCCAAGGCTAGCGAATAGAGTCTGCCAGGACGCGTGGCGTGCCTGGGAGAACATCATCCAGAGGGAGCGCGATCACACCGCCGTTTGTTGGCTCTTCGCCTCGCTTGGCGCGTAGCCGAAATGACTCTTGAACGCTCGACTAAACGCAGCGTCCGAGGCAAAGCCCGTTTTGTAGGCCGCCTCCGTGACCTTAAGCCCGCCACTTCGAAGCATGTCCGCAGCGATGGTCAGGCGCCACCGCGACAGGTAGCGCAGCGGCGGCTCGCCCACGGCTGCGGTAAAGCGTTCGGCGAATATCGAACGAGACATGGTGGCCACAGCGGCAAGCGTCTCCACCGTCCATCGTCTGAAGGGATCTGCGTGCATCGCTGAGAGCACGCGCCCGATTCGCTCCTCAGCCAGGCCCCCCAGCCAGCCTACGCGGTTCGCATCGCTGGACGCCCAGCTGCGCAGTGTACGGATGACCAGCAGGTCGATCAGCCGGGAGATCATCAGCGACGAGCCAGGATCCGGCTGCTGCGCTTCGTCTACGAGAAAGTGCGAGATAGCGGCAAGCCACGCGGGCGCGCCGGCATCTCCCTTCGGAACGTGGATCAGGGCCGGAAGCGCCGACATGACCGCAGGCAGCGGGCTGCCCTCGAAGCTAAAGAACCCACAAACCAGCTGGCTTGTCGGACCCTCCCCACCATGGCGGAGGATGAGCTTGTCGCGGTCGAAGCGATCGGGAGCAACGGCGTCGATGTTCTCGATCGGCGAGTCCGCCGCGTCAGCGATGGTGTGACCCCTCCCCAGTGGCAAAAGCACCAGATCGCCCGCGCCAATCCATAGCGGGGGATGGCCTGTGGGCGTCACCCAGGCGCCGCCCGCTTCCACGAAGCAAAAGTGCGCCGGCCCCGGGGGAAAGCGCAGACCCCACGGCTGGCTCAGATGCGTCGTGTAGACGAGTTCCCCACGCAGCCTGATCAAGGTGAGCACCTGCGAAAGCACGTCGGTACGCGCCGAAGTCATTCCAAAGTCTGTGGCCACGCCGGACGTTCCATCATGTAAATCGGAGGCCCTGATATATCTCATCGTCGGCGACCTGACTACTCTTTCCTCACGGCATCCAGCCACGTCTCCCCACTAATGAGAGGATCATCGTCATGAATAACGCGAATGCAGTTGAAACGAACAACGGCGGCCATGTTGCAGAGAAGCCCGCGGTCATCCTGGTGCACGGTGCCTTCTCCRATGGCCAGGTATGGGGATACGTTGCGGGAAGGCTTCGCGCAGCAGGTCACCCCGTCGTGACCGTCGATCTGCCGGGCCGGGAAGGTGCGCCCATGGCTGCCGACCATGTCAGCCTCGACCTGTATCGCGATACGGTGATCCAGGCGTTGGATACGGTTTCCGGCCCGGCGATTGTGGTCGGCCACAGCTTCGCTGGCATCGTCATCGCCGCCGTGGCCGAACAGGTGCCAGAGAAGATCAAGACCTTGGTGTTCACTGCCGCGTATCTGCCTCAGGATGGTGATTCCCTGCTGTCGCTGGCCCAACAGGACCATGACGCCAGGATCGGCCAGCACCTGACTATTGATAAGGAGCGTGGGATTGCCGTCGTCGAATACTCGGCGCGTGCCGAGCTCTTTGCCAATGACGGTCCTGCGCCGCTGAAGGAAAAACTTCCCGATCTGATCCTCGACGAGCCAGCGACACCCTTGGTCACGCCAGTGCGTGTGACTGCCGAGAGGTTTGGGCGCGTCGACAAGATCTATGTGTCCACCCAGGTGGACCAGGTCATCAGCCCCGCCTTCCAGGCGCAGATGATCTCGCGCACTCCCGTGCGGAAGGTCGTTCCGCTTCAAACCGGTCACCTGCCATTCCTGACGGATGTCGAGGGCATGGCGAAGGCCATCGAGAACGCCACGGTCTGAAACGTGCGCGAGGATGTCCCGATATCCCGCTGCGATATCGGGACATCCGCCTAAGGCGAGGTGCATTCATCCTTGTCTAGATGAATGGTTAAGTTTTTCGGACGGCCTGTCATGGTTCACGTTCTCGTCTGAAGGTATATCTATGCGGCGTGGTCATGCACGGCCAGCCTAATCGTGCGCCCTCTCGCGAGTCATCACAGCTGAGCCGCTAGCCGATCCCGCCATGATGCACGCATCAACGTATCGATCAGCCACGAATGAGCGGCGCTACCCATGAATCTGTGTAATCCGGCCATGGCTGCGCTTCTCGTACTCGCGGTCCCGGCGGCCCGTGCGACGTTGGCTTCTCAGTATCAGGCGCCCGAAGTGAGACTGACGGCCGAAACGGTGAGCTTCCCGCTAATACTCGTGCGTGGATATCCCTTCATTGAAGGAAACGTGCAAGGTCAGAAGGGCAAGTTCATGTTGGACACGGGCCTGCAGCGGGCGATGTCGCTGAATCACCATCTCATTCCACTCACGGGCGGAGCGCCCGCGGCAACGGGTACGTTCGGCAGCGGCCAGGTGTTTACGATCGTGATGCGTCCGAAAGTGTCTGACGTGAACGTCGGCGGCTTGCATTTCGATAATGTGACCCGGGTTCAGAGCCAGGACGCAACCCAACTCGAACGCATCACGCCGGACTTTCTAGGCTGGTTCGGATACCAGGCCTGGGCAGCGTATGCAATGAAGATCGACTATCAACAGTTGAATGCAACATTTTCCAGGACAGGTGCCGAGGCCCTCCTCGAGGGCGAAAAGACCGTTGCCAGCATCCCTTACGAGACACGAAAGCTACCCAATATTCCCATCGTGCGGGGCTCACTGGGGGGCGTGAATCTTCTTCTCCATTTCGATACCGGGCAGCGCGGGGGCATCTACGTGGACTCGGCTACCCGAGATCGTTGGGTCGAAAACGGCTTCATCGTTCCCCAGGGAGACGATACCTACGACGTCAAGGGCCTGCGTATCGGCGACAGCTTCACGGCGGACGTGCCAAGGCTTCGGCTCTGGGCCACGCCGTTTCCGGCGGCAGACCCCACCGGCATCAATGAGAGGATCAYGATATCACTCGGTTACGCCTTGCTCAGCCAGTTCGTTACTGTCTGGGACTTCCCTCATAAGACGCTTTATTTTCTACGGACATCTGCATATGCGCAGCCTTGATAGACTCAAGCAATTAGGGTTCGAGCTTCCTCCCCCCTTTCCCGCGCTCGGCTCGTACAACATCGTGACAACCGCTGGCGATCAGGTGTTCGTCTCCGGGCTGGGTCCTATCAAGGGCGGCCAGCCCGTCGTGGGCCTCGTTGGCGATGACATGACTTTGAGCGATGCCCAGGAT
>NZ_JBFUIT010000026.1:0-26013 GCF_056401735.1 Luteibacter sp. P4_D7_3 | reverse complement strand
CTACCGAGCGGGGCACGGCAGTTCTCAGCCCCACGCTCGGTAGGAGCCGATTCATCGGCGATGCTTCTACGCAGCAGAGCGCTGCCGCAGCGAGAGCCCCGCCGCGATCCACCCGACGATAAACGCGACCCCACCCACCGGCGTCACCAGCCCGACCAGACGCGGCGCACCCAGCGCCAGCGCGTAGAGACTGCCCGAGAACAGCACGATACCCAGCGCGAACAAGCCGATCGTTACCGATCGCGCCCGTCCCGGCGGCAAACCGATCACCGCGCCAAAGAGCGCCAGCGCGTGCCAGAAATGGTATTCGACGCCCGTGTGCCAGATCTCCAGCCCGCGGTCGTCGACAACGCCGCGCAGCGCATGCGCGCCGAAGGCACCCAGGGCCACGGCCGACGCGCCGGCGATTCCGACGAGAAGGGCATGGGCGCCGCTGACATGTTGTCGCATCCGGATCGTTCCTGACAGGGGAAGTGCCTGATGGCCGGCACGGGTGGCGTATCCTTTGCGGGATATGTCGCGGAGTGTCGCATGAAGCCGTCGTTCTCCCGCCGGGCCCTTGGGGCCTTGCTGATCCTGATCGCCCTCGTCTGCGTGAGCGGCTGCCAGCACGAGCCGCAGCCCGCCTGGCGGCTGACCGACGTGTCCGGCCACCTGCCCGACCTCGACTTCCGACTCACCGACGACAACGGCAAGGCCGTCACCGGCGCCGACTTCAAGGGCAAGGTCACGCTCATGTACTTCGGCTACACGCACTGTCCCGACGTGTGCCCGCTGACGCTGACCCAGTTGCACGTGGTCCTGGATCGCCTCGGGCCAACGGCAGACAACGTACGCATCCTGTTCGTCAGCGTCGACCCGAAGCGCGACACACCGGAGATCATGCATGCCTACGTCAATGCGTTCGACAAGCGCGCCGTCGGCCTGGTCGGTTCGGATGCCGACGTCGAGGCGCTGGCCAAGCGCTACCGGTCGGCTTTCACCCGTGAGCCCGACCGCGGCGACGGTGCCTACGACGTGAGCCACAGTTCGGCCATCTATTTCTTCGACGCCCAGGGCAAGGCCCGCCTGCTGGCTACGCCGTCCGCCTCGCAGGACGACATGGTGCACGACCTGCACCTCCTCACTTCGCTGGGAGCCCAACCGTGATCTTCCGTTCGCTCGTTGCCGCCATGCTGCTCTTCACCGGGGCGGTACACGCCGCCGATGCGCCTACCGTCAAGGCCAGCGATGGCTGGTTGCGCGTGCTTCCCGGCAACCTCCCTGCAGGCGGTTACGTGAGCTTCGAGAACGTGTCCGATCGCGTGGTATCCATCGTCGGTGCCTCGTCAGCGGACTACGCCGACGCGATGGTCCACCGCAGCAGCACCGATGGTGGCATGGGCCGCATGGAAATGGTCGACAGCGTGCCGTTGCCGCCGAAGGGCAAGCTGGCGTTCTCGCCTGGCGGCTACCACGTCATGCTGATGGGTGCGAAGCATCCGGTGAAACCCGGCGACAAAATTGTCGTGACGTTCGCGCTGTCCGATGGGGAGAAGCTGCCGGTGACGTTCCTGGCCCGCCCTGCGAATGCGACGGGCCCCACCGACTGACCTGTGGGAGCCGCTTCAGCGGCGATGGGTGCTTGCGGCGACCTTGCCCGCTGCCACGGGATCGCCGATGAATCGGCTCCTACAAAAGCAGGGCACTTTCCCGACTATCGGGCGACGAACTCGGTCGGCGCGTCGTGTGCGCCGATGTCCTCGCGGTAGAGTTCGTTGACCTCCGCCGACTCGGGGCCGTCGTGCAGCCACACCTCGAGCCGGTCGATCGCCGCCGCCTCGCCATAGACGACCACCTCGACACTGCCGTCCAGCAGGTTGCGAGCATGGCCGGTGAGCTTGAGTGCCGTTGCCTTCTCCCGTGCCGACGCACGGAAGAACACACCCTGCACCTTTCCCCTCACGACGAAGCGAGCGGCTTTCATCTCATTTCCCCTTGCTGATGGCCTCGCCGAGGCTCTGCTCGGTGACGGGACCCACGAAACGCTTGGCAACCGTGCCATCCGGCGCGATCAGGTACGTTGTCGGCAGGCCCTTCGGCTCTTCGAAGGCCTTCGGCGGATCCGTCACGTCGACCTGGGCGATCGGATAGACGACCGGATGCTTTGCCACGAAGGCACGGATGTCCTTCGCGTCGGTATCTTCGAAGGCCAGGCCGATCGCGGTCACGTTCTTGTGGTTCTTCACGAAGGCGGAAATGTCCGGCATTTCCTTGATGCAGGGCACGCACCAGGTGGCCCAGTAATTCACGATGACCCACTTGCCGTGCTGTGAGGCAAGGCTGAACGGCTTGCCGTCCAACGTGGTGACTTTCAGGTCGGGTACGGTGGCCGTGGCGGCGGCTGCGGGACCGGCAAGAGCCAGTGCGGCAACGGCGACGGCAAGAAAGCGGCGAATCATGCGGGGGTATCCTCGGGAGCGCTAACGACAGCGGGGGGAAAGAGCTGATCGAGCCTCGCACCCAGCGTCGCGTCCAGCGCGGCGGCAAGGTGGTCGAGCAGCACGAGCAACTCGGTGGGGAGATAGATGCCGAGCCGTTCCACCTGGTCGCGCGGATGCAGTGGCAGGCGGTACGAGGTGCAACGATAGACGCGGAGCAGTTCGGTGCAATCCAGGCTGCGGGTGAGCAGCCAGCCACCGGCCTCGCCGCGCTGGATCATGTCCGAGCGTTGCAGGTCGTCGAAGTAGCAGGTGATCGCACTGGACGGCAGGTAGGGAGCACGAACGCGCACCGTGGCTGGATCCACGCTGTCGCCGGCGCGTTGCGCCTCGACGAAATGCTGCAGCACCACCAGCAAGCCGATGAACTCCGCCCCTTCGGGCAGGGCTTCCTGCGGCATGGTGTATTCGAACGCGGAAATCGACGCGGCGATCGACGCGCCGAGGATCACGATGATCCAGGACAGGTAGATCCATAGCAGGAAGATAGGGATGGCCGCGAGCGCGCCATAGATTTCTTCGTAGGTCGGGGCGTTACGGATGAACAGCGTGAAGCCCCAGCGCGCGACCTCGAACAGGATCGCGCCAAGCAGGGCACCGATGCCAGCGTGCCTCCAGTTGATCCGGCGATTGGGCACCATGGTGTACATCAGTACGAGGGTGACGAAGGTGATCACGAACGGCAGGAAATTGAGTAATCGGCTCTGCGTGGCGATCTGGTCGGCCGCCGCATGCAGCATCGGGAACGCGGTGATGTAGGAGGTGAGCACGAGGCCGCCGACGACGAGGATCGGCCCCAGCGTGAGTGCCGCCCAGTAGAGCAAAAGACGCGACGTCCATCCGCGTGGCTTGCGCACACGCCAGATGCGATTCATGCGGTCTTCGATACTGATCATCATCGACACCGCGCTGAACAGCATGACCAGGATGGAGATACCTGTCAGCTGGCTGGCCTTATCGGCAAAGGCAAGCATGTATTCCTGGATCTTGATGCCCGTGGCGGGCACGAAGTTCTGGAAGGCATAGTTGGCCAGGCTACCGCGCCACTCGGCGAACACGGGGAAGGCCGAGAGAATCGCGAACACGGCGACGGTCAGCGGCACGAGAGAGACGAGCGTCGTGTAGGACAGCGCACCGGCCGTCTCGAAGCATTTGTCGTCGACGAAGCGCAGCCACGTAAAACGGGTAAAGCTCAGGGCGCGGTCGCGATCGAAGCGAAGCGGCGGCATGTCTATCCTTAATCCTGTCCCGAAACGTTGGGAACGTGTGGTAGTTCTGCGAGACTAGTGCCTTCGCACAGGCGCCCATCCATGTCCCACGACGTCCTCGTACTCTACTACAGCCGTAGCGGCCACACGGCCCAGCTCGCACGCCTCATCGCCCGCGGCATCGAGGAAGTCCCCGGCATGCGGGGACGTCTTCGCCAGGCGCCCCCGGTGGCACCCGTGACCGAGATCGCCATGCCTCCCGAGCCGGACGAGGGCGCCCCCTACGTCTCCCGCGTCGATCTGGTCGAGTGCGTGGGCATGGCCATGGGTAGCCCCACGCGCTTCGGCAACATGGCCGCACCGCTGAAGTACTTCCTCGACACCACCGGTGCGGAGTGGGCTTCCGGCGCCCTGGCCGGCAAGCCCGCGGCCTTGTTCACCTCGACCAGCACGATGCACGGTGGCCAGGAAGCGACCTTGCTGTCGATGGCCCTGCCCCTGCTTCACCACGGCATGCTGATCGTCGGCATCCCGTACACCGAGCCCGCGCTGACCAGCACGACCACCGGTGGCACGCCCTACGGCGCCAGCCATGTGGCCGGCGGTCGCGGGGATAACGTCATCAGCGAGCACGAGCGGGAGCTCGCCCGCGCGCTGGGGCGCCGGCTGGCCGATGTCGCGCGGCGACTGGCGACGCACGCGTGAGCGCGGCCCTCAGCGGCACTCAGAAAACCGGGCTCGGGGCATGGGCGGGACTTCTCGCGCTCCAGATCCTCTGGTACTCGCTGTATCCACCGGTGTCGATTCCGACGTGGGTCGCCTTCGTACTCACCGTGCCGCCTCTGCTGCTGCCGTTGCTGTCGCTGCCGAAGGTCACTCGCGCGCTGCTTTGGGTCGGTGTACTGGCGCTGTTCTATTTCTGCCACGGTGTCACCGAAACCTGGAGCGGCGGCCCCGACCGTTGGCTCGGCGTGATCGAACTCGTACTGACGCTGCTGCTCATCGGTACGCTGGGCGCAGGCGTCCGCAGGCGTCGTTGACCCTCCAAAGTCATCGGCGCAGGCTAGGCATGCTTATTGACGGAGAGGATGCCACGATGAGTTTTCTGCAGGACGCGCCTCGCCTGGCGCATCCGTATCGCGCCGACCGTGTACTGAATGCCTGGCTCGGCCGCGTCTTGCCGGCCGGACGCCTCGACGCCATGCGCGCCGACCTCGATGCCCTCGGCGACTATGCCGTGATGGCCTGGGATCGACGAGGCCGCACGCCGCGCACCGAACCCGTCCTCACCTCATGGGATGCCTGGGGAGCACGCGTGGATCGCATCGCGCTCACCCCCGCATGGGAAGAAGGTCCCGGCGTGACCACCCGTCATGCCGTGCTCGCGTCCGGCCACGACGCCTCGGCCTGGGCACGCGTGGAAGAGTTCGCACGCGTTTACCTGTACCACATCGCCAGCGAGTTCTATTGCTGCCCCCTGGCCATGACCGACGGCGCCGCCACCGCGATTCGCGCCTCGGGCAACCATGCACTCATCGAGCGCGCGCTACCGCATTTTCTCAGCCGGGATGCCTCCACGTTCTGGCTTTCCGGGCAATGGATGACCGAGACGCCAGGCGGCTCGGACGTCGGTCGCACCGAGACGATCGCCCGGCAGGACAGCGACGGACAGTGGCGGCTGCATGGCCGCAAGTGGTTCAGCTCCGCCGTGGTGGGCGAAGCCGCGCTTGCCCTTGCGCGGCCGGAAGGCGCTGGCCATGGAACATCAGCCCTCGCCCTGTTCTACGTCGAAACCAAGGATGAGCAAGGCGCCTGGCGCGGCATCACGATCGACCGCCTCAAGAAGAAGCTGGGCACGCATGAACTGCCTACCGCCGAGATCCATCTCGACGGCTTGCCGGCGACGCCGGTCGGGCCGCTCGATCACGGTGTGCGGCAGATTGCGCCGATGCTCAACGTGACCCGAACCTGGAACGCCGTTTGCGCAGTCGCGAGCATGGCCCGTGCGATTTCGCTCGCACGCGATTACGCCACCCGGCGCAGTGCGTTCGGAGCGCGGCTGATCGATCAGCCGCTGCACGCCCGCACGCTTGCCGACATGCAGGCCGAGTTCGAGGCCGCGTTCTCGCTCACCTTCTTCGTGGCCGAGTTGCTTGGTCGCACCGAGCGCGGCGAAGGCGCGGCGCACGAAGCCGCCCTGCTCCGCCTGCTCACGCCGCTGGCCAAGTTATGGACGGCGAAGGTGTCGATACGCATCGTGTCCGAAGCGCTCGAGTGCTTCGGCGGCGCCGGTTACATCGAGGACACCGGGCTGCCACAGCTCCTGCGCGACGCCCAGGTGTACGCCATCTGGGAGGGCACGACCAATGTTCTCTCGCTCGACATGCTGCGTGCCATCGGCGCGAACGGCATCGCCCCGTTGCGCCTGGCGATCGACGGCCTGATCGGCCCGGACGCACCGGAGCGCGCGGTCATCGGGGCCACGCTCGACACGACCGAGGCCCTGCTCGGCGACGTCGTCGCGGATCGCGCTTCCCTCGAAGCATCGGCCCGCGGGGTCGCCTACACGCTGGCGCGGACGATGGCAGCCGCGCTGCTGGTGCGCTCGGCGACATGGGCAAACGCGGCGGGCGATGCGCGGCCCGCCGCTGCCTCCCGACGATTCCTCGCGCGCGGCCTCGACCGGCTGGCATTGCCGGAAAACGACGAAGACATCCTCCTTGCGACCGACACCCCGCCTCATGCCAGGGCAAGCAAGGTCGCGGCCGACGCAATGGCCAACCCGGTCACGAGGTAGAATGGGCGCCCCGCTTTACCCGGCTTCCCAGGTCAGACATGCAGCAGCTCACCATCGTTACCACTGGCGGCACGATCGACAAGGTCTACTTCGACGATAAATCGGACTACCAGATCGGTAGCCCGCAGATCGCCGATATCCTCCAGCAGCTTGGCGTCGCGTTCCGCTTCGACGTGATTCCGATCCTGCGCAAGGACAGCCTGCATGTCACGGATGAAGACCGTGTGCTGATGCGCAGCACGATCGAAGCGCAGCCGCACCGCCACGTGCTGGTGACGCACGGCACCGACACCATGGTCGAGACCGCACGCGTGCTGGCTGGCATCCCCGGCAAGGTCATCGTCCTTACCGGCGCGCTGAACCCGGCGCGTTTCCAGGGCTCCGATGCGGTGTTCAACATTGGTTGCGCCGTGGGCGCGGTGCAGACACTGGACGACGGCGTCTACATCGCGATGAACGGCCGCGTGTGGGATCCGGCCACGGTGCGCAAGAACCGCGACGCAAATCGGTTCGAAGCCATCTGACTCACCGGATCAGGAACGTGGCCGGGGAAGAATACGATCCTCGACCACGGCATCCACGGTTGCGCCCGCATCGATCAGACCGGCACCGCAACCTTTCGGGCAAGGGCCGGGAAGCGGCCGGGCGTTGTCCACCAGCTGGGTCGTGATGTCGTCCACGCCGATGAGCGGATCGGCCGATCGCATGAGCGCAACCAGCCCCGCCACCTGCGGCGCGGCCATCGATGTGCCTGCGTAGTATTTGAAGACGGGACGCTGGCGGCCGCGCTCGCCGCCGTCGACCGATGAAAGAATGTCGTCCACCCCCATTCCCCCGAGCGAACCGCCCGGCGCGGAAACGGTCACGCCATCACCGTGGTTCGAATACCAGGCCATGCTCCCGTCGCGTGCCAGCGCGGCGACGGAAACCACTCCCGGGCAGTTGGCAGGCGACACCGTCGAGGCCTTGATCGAGTCGTTGCCGGCGGCCGCCACCACGGCCGTGCCGCGACCTCGCGCCTGCGAGATGGCGCGCTGCATGGTCATGCTGCAGGCGCCGGGCACGCGCAGACTGAGGTTGATGACATCGACCGGAGCACGGCTGGGCACCCCCGCCACTTCACCACCGGAAGCCCATACGATGGCATCGGCCACGTCCGACAGCCGCCCGCCACACCGCGCCATGACGCGCACCGGGACCACCTTCGCCTCCGGTGCGACACCGACGATGCCTGGCCTGTTGCCAGCGCGCGCCACGACGATGCCCGTGACGTGCGTGCCATGCCACGACGAGGGCGTGCTCTGGCGAGCGCCGCAATCGCCCGGCTCCGTCCAGTCGCCCTCATCGGTGGGGTCGTCATCGCGACCGCTGCCATCACGTGCGGCCTGCGCATCGGTGACGAAGTCATAACCGGGAAGCAGCTGACCATCGAACTCGGGGTGCGGCGTGACGCCGGTATCGAGGACCGCGACAACGGCGCCCTCCCCCCGCGTGTCGACCCATGCCACCGGTGCGTCGATGCCGACTTTCGGGTCGTGCATATACCACTGGCGCCGCCAGAGGGAATCGATGATGCCTCCGGCCGGCGTGACCATGCGGTCTTCCTCGATCGCCACGACACCTTTCGATGCCGCCATGGCTTCTGCCTCGACGGCGGTGAGCTCGAGCAACTCACCGCCCGCCGCGAGGTGACGCAGATGCCACGCAGGCGAGCCACGCTGCGCCATGGCATGCGTCATCTCCGTCGCCGCGACTTTCGCGGTGACCGGGTCGTCGAAGTGGACGATATAGCGATTCGTCGCTGCGTCCGACGCCATGGCGCGCGTGCTCACCGCGAGAGCGAGAGCGACAAGGGGCAAACCGGAATACTTCGACATGCTGCGTTCCTTCGACAAGACGCTCATCGGCGCCGGTCGAAACACGCTAGAAGACATGCACTAGCTCGACCATTCGCTGCACCTCGACAGCGAACGTGAGGATGACGCAGACCGTCCTCGAGACAACGCTTACAAAGAAAGGCCCGGCGTCACCGCCGGGCCTCGGGTACAGCACTATCTCAAACGCTTACGGCGTCCAGGTTGCCTTCAGCGAAACACCCGAGAAAGCCGTGTAACCGCGGACTTTCACGTAGTACGTACCGGCCTGGGTCGTCGTGAACGTGCACGACTCGGCGTTACCCGTCAGGTACGGACGGCAGTTGTAGCTCGAGGTGGTCGGTGCGGAACCGAACTTCACGTAGAGATCCGCGTCACCCGTGCCACCACTCGTCGTGATGACGAGATTGTGCGCGCCAGCGGCGACGACCACCGTGTAGCTCAGCTCCTGGCTGGCACTACCGGCGAGACCGGTCTTGGCCACGCCATTCTGCAGTGCCGTGCCACCACCGCCGCCACCGGTCGAGCAGGTCACGCCCACGCCCGTGAACGCCGAGGCCACATCCGTCGCGGAGAGACCAAGGTCGGTCGCTGCGCTGGCGACGCCGCACGCACCGCTGTTGAACGTGGAGCTCGCCGTCCAATACAGGGCATTGGCGCGTGCGAATGCCTTGAAAGCCTTCACCGTGTCCCAGCCTGTCTTTTTCGCCAGCAGACAGAACGCCTTGTTGTAGACACCGGAGGAGTAATGCACGTCCAGACCGCTGGTGTAGTCGGCGGCATTGCCGATCGAGCCACCATCCTGCGGCGGATCGCACATGTAGCGAAGCGCGGTGCCGATGCCGGCACTGGCCTTGACGATATCCGCACCGACAAGGAAGTCGTTGGTACCGCGGTCGTAGAACTCGGCCGCCTCACCGGCGATGTCCGAATAGGCCTCGTTCATGCCGCCCGACTGGCCGCTGTAGGTCAGGTTCGAGTGCTGCTCGGTGTAGCCGTGGCTGATTTCGTGCGAGGTCACGTCCAGAGCCACCAGCGGATAGAACGTACTGGCGCCGTCGCCGAAGTTCATCGAGCTGCCGTCCCAGAACGCGTTTTCGTAACTGGAACCGTAATGCACCTTCATGATCAGCACCTGGTTCAGCGGCGCCGCACCGGTGTACGCGGTGTACATGTCATGCACCACGCCACCGAAGTGATGGGCGTCGTTGATGGGGCCGTACGCACCGTTGATCGCATCGCCGGTGGAATTGAAGCAGGTGAAGCTCCACAACGTTCCCGCGCCGGACGTGGCGTGGTTGAGGTTGTACGTCTTCACGTTCGTGTTCTGCGCCGTACAGGTGTTACCCGACTGCGTCACGATCAAGGCGGGTTTGCCGCCGGCACCCCAGGTGTATTGCCCGGTTTTCTGATTGCCGCCCGGACCGGTGGCGTTGACTTCGGCGTAGGTCAGACCTTCCCACTGCTGGATGATCTCGCCGGTGTTGGCGTCGATGAGCGCCGTGGGGCGCGTCGGATGATCGCCACCGGAGAAGAACGAGGTCAGGTACACCAGGCGTGCGGGAACACCGTCGCCCGGATACACGTACAGGTCCGCTTTGGCGTTTTCGGGTTTGGCCACGGCACCGGCGAGTGTCTTCGCCTGCTTACCGAGAAGCGCGATGGCGCGAGCTTCATCGATCTTAGGCGTGACCGATGCGAGGTCCACCTGCAGATCGGATGTGACCACGCCATTGGCGACCAGCGAATTGCCCTGGGCGTCCTGCTCCACGGCGATGCTACGACCGAACACCGGCACGCCCTTGAAGGTCTGCTGCATACGAACCGTTTGCGTACCCCTGACGGTCGGCAGTGCGGTTTTCGCGACGAAAGCGTTGTCGGCCGACAGGCCGAGTTTCGCGGCCAGCTGGCTGGCGGGGACGGCTCCCAGGCTCTGTGCACGCAGGGCCTGCTCGGTAGCCGCCGAGGCGACAGCGCAGGTGGCGACACCCAGTGATGCGACCAGGAGTTTCAAGCGAACATGACTTGCCATTACGTTCCTCCTCCAGGAACAGGCCACACGAATCCCTTGCGGTCGTGTGGACCACATTCCGAACGATATGATTGACGCGCCGAAGCGCGATGCCCGTTGCGACCTCCGGCCCCCTGCCGAAAGTCCTTGTCAACCTAGCGCAAGTTCTCGCGGTCGACTACCTAGGGATTTCCCTAGGGCACATGAACTTGCGAAGATGATCCCCATGACGCAGCCCACCGATATCGACCTCGACCTCCGCCACATGACGCCCTCGGTCCGGGCCTCGTTCCGGCTCACCTCGGAACGGCACACGCTCGACCACCTGCTCGACGAGCTCGGCGTGAAAGGCGCCAGAAGCTGGCAGCGCGGCGAAACGGAGGGAGACACCTTGCAACGGCGCAGCCATGGCTGGTGCGTGGAGTTGCCCGAGCAGCGCACCTACTCACTGGACGATGCCCTCAGCCAGTTGCTGGCCGTGCTGGCACCGCATCGCGACGACATCGTCGCGACCATTCGCAGCCTGGAACTCGACGCGCACGTCGGCTTGCAAGTGCAGGTGGCCGGCGACCGCGTGCCAGCCTGCTACTGGTCACCGGTGAACATCAGGACCGTCGCGCTCTACGGCGCGTCGCTGGAAGCCGACATCGCCGTCTCGCTGGCACCCTGACGCTCAGAGCATGCCTGTCTCGAGCTTGGCCGCGTCCGACATCATCGAATGATTCCAGGGCGGATCGAAAACGAGATCGACATCGGCTTCGACCACCGTGGGGATGAGTTCCAGCTTGGTGCGGACATCGTCGATGAGGATGTYGCCCATGCCGCAACCCGGCGCGGTCAGGGTCATCTTCAMGTAAGCCTTGCGCGCACCTTCGTCGGTGGCTTCGAGACTCACGTCGTAGACCAGGCCCAACTCGACCACGTTGATCGGAATCTCCGGATCGAAACAGGTACGCAGTTGCTGCCAGACGAGCTTCTCGACCTCGTCGTCCGACGCACCGTCTTCCAGTTCGATCGGGCGAGGCGGCTCCTTGCCCAGCGCGTCGGCGTCGGCGCCGGCAATGCGGAACAGGTTGCCTTCCACATACACGGTGAAGCTGCCACCCAGGGCCTGGGTGATGTAGCCGATCTGGCCGGCCGGAAGCGTCACTGTCTCGCCCTGCGGCACCATGACCGCCTGGCAGTCGCGCTCGAGGGTGAAAGGCTCGCTGCTGAGGCTGAAACCGCTCATTGCTGTCCTGTGAAGGCCGCACCGCGGCCGCAAAGTCGTCGATTATGCGCCCGCCGGGATACGACGGTAACTGTCCTGAAGCCTAAATCGGGGCGACGGCCGACTGCCTCAAGAGCGCGCCGCCCGCTTGCCCGCTATCATTGCCCCCCTTTGCCCACCCCCGGATCCCATGCGCCATCCGAAGGAACACCATGCCGGCTGAGCGTTTCCGCCGTCTTCCCGGCCTCCTGTTCGGCGCTTTCTGCGCCGCCGCGTTCGGTTTCGCCGCCGGTGCCGTCTGGATGGTGCCGTCGATGATGTTCGGCCGTGCCCTGCCCGCGCTGGTCCTTCCGGCAGGCTGGGTACTCGGTATCGTGGTTCGCCGCTGGCTGCGGATCGACCGCGTCCTGGGCTCGGCCCTGGCCGCGCTCGCTACCCTGCTGGCGGCGGGCTATACCGCCTGCCTGGTCGCCGCAGCCACCATCTCCGGGATGATGGGCCTCGGCTTCGGCCAGGCTATCCATGACGCCGGGGCCCCCATGCTCCTGGAGCTGGCCCGCCTGGCCCAGGGACCCTGGGACCTGGTGCTGTATGTCGCCGGCGCCCTGCTCGCCGCGCTGGTCGCCTGGCCGATCGGCCGCCGCCCGCCAGGCCGCCACTGACTTCATAAGCCGTAAATGCCCGGCCTAGGAAGATGGCGGGTGCATAACCAGTCAACCGGCGGTCGCCGACCGCGTTTACCGGAGTGATCCAGGCCGTATGGAGCATGAGGATGCCAACACCGAAGAAGCGAAGGGCGCCGTGAACGGCTCGCTCGCGCTCGACAGCGCATCCCTGGACGATGTCCGCGAGGTTCCGGCGAACATGGACGCCTTCCTGGCGGCCATCGAACGCAGGGCCTGGCGCATGGCCGAGATTCATCTGGGCAACCGCGAGGACGGCATGGATGCGGTGCAGGACGCGATGCTGCGCCTGGTCCGCCACTATGCCGACAAGCCGCCCGGCGAATGGACGCCGCTGTTCTGGGGCATCCTCCGCCGCCGCATCGTGGATCTCCAGCGCCGCCGCAAGGTTCGCTCGATCATCGTTGGCTGGATCGGCGGCGGACGCGACGAGGATGGCGACGAGTTACCGGCCTGGGAACCCGCCGACGACAGTCCGGATCCGTCGGCCCGGCTGCAGGATTCGCAGGCGTACGGCGACATTGTCGTCGCGGTACGCAAGTTGCCCCAGCGCCAGCGTGAGGCGTTTACCTTGCGCATCATGGAAGGGCTGGATGTCGCCGAAACGGCGGCCGTGATGGGCTGCTCCGACGGCAGCGTGAAGACTCACCTTTCGCGCGCGATGCATGCGCTGCGCGATCAACTGGAGGCATGGCGATGAGCCAGCACGATCGAGACCTCGAACGTCGCGCCCGGGAACTCTACCTGCGCGCCAGCCGCGATGTGGATCCGGTAACGGCCGGCCGCCTGCGCGCGGCGAGGCGTACGGCGCTGGCCGCACCGCACGAATCCGCCGCGCGTCGACTGATGCTCCCCGCCGGCGCGTTCGCCGTCGTCGCGCTCGCCTCGCTCATGCTCTGGCAACCGGGCGGCGCACCGCCTTCGGCACCACCGGCGGTCATGCAGTCGGCGGACACCGAGGCGACCGACCTGCCGCCGGATCCGGATAGCACCGATCCCGCTCTTTACCAGAACCTGCAGTTCTACAGCTGGCTGGCCTACAACGACACGCAGCCGTCCGCTGCCCACAAGTGATTCCCATGCGCCGCCTTCCTTTCGTCATCGCCATCCTGCTCGCCCTGGCGGCGCCTTTCGCCGCCCCGGCGCAGGACCGTCCGCCGTTGCCGGCCGGAGGGTCCGATTGGCCCGACAGCCAGCATCCGACCGTGCCGCCGCGTCCATGGAGCCAGCTCACGCCCGACGAAAAGGACATCCTTTCCCCCGTGGCTCACGACTGGGACGGTTTCACCCCGAGGAAGCAGTCGCACATGCTGGAGATGGTGCAGCGCTGGAAAGGCCTGCCGCCGGAACGCCGCGCCCAGATCCGCGACCGCATCGACCGCTGGCAGCACATGACGCCGGAAGAGCGCGCCGAAGCGCGCAAGAACCAGCAGAAATTCAAGGACCTCAGTCCCGAGCAGCGTGCCAAGCTGCACGACGCCTTCGAGCGTTTCCGCAACCTGTCGCCCGCGCAAAAGCAAGCACTGATGGAAAAGTGGCGCAACCAGAGCCCCGAGCAGCGCCGTCAGGCCATCGACAACATGGGGCCGAACGACGCCCTGCCGCCCCCGCCGCCGGGCGACCATGGGCCGCCGCCGGACGGTTCCGCTAAACTGGGCGGATGACGCAGACCACGCTGGAACTCCTCGACCGCCGTCGCTCCGTGCCTTCGCGCCAGCTCGGCGAACCGGCTCCCGACGAAACCACCCTCAAGCGCCTGCTCGAAGCGGCGATCCGCGTGCCGGATCACGGCAAGCTGGAGCCGTTCCGCATTCGCGTGCTGCGCGGCGAAGCCAAACGGCACTTCGGCGCACAGCTGGCAAAGCTCGCCGTGGAAGCCAACCCCGACCTCTCCGAATCCAAGCGTGAGAAGGAGCTTCGACGCTACGACCATGCGCCACTGGTTCTCGTCGTGTCGGCGAAGATCGACGACGAGAGCAAGGTGCCCGAGCTCGAACAGAACCTCACCGCGGGCTGCGTGGCATACAACGTGCTGCTTGGCGCCCAGGCGCTCGGCTATGGCGCGCAATGGCTTACCGGCTGGGCCGCGTACGATCGCAACGTGGCAAAGCTGCTCGGCATGAAGAAGAGCGAGCATGTCATCGGGTTCATCCACATCGGCACGCCTTCGATGGACGCGCCGGAGCGCGAGCGGCCCGCCTACGACGATATCGTGAGCGTGTGGACACCGTGAGCGCGGACTCCCTCGTCCACCTGGTGGACGGTAGCCTCTACGTGTTCCGCGCCTGGCATTCCATGCCGGACGAGTTCCACGACCAGGACGGCGAGTCGGTCAATGCCGTGCACGGTTTCACGCGGTTCCTCTGCGAGCTGCTCGAACGCACGCGCGCCGAACATGTGGCCGTGGCCTTCGACGCCTCGCTCACGACATCGTTCCGCAACGCCATTTATCCGGCCTACAAGGCCAATCGCGATCTGYCGCCGCCGCAGCTCGTGCGCCAGTTTTCACTCTGTCGCGAAATCTCCGCGGCGCTTGGCCTGAGCGTGCTCAACGATCACCAGTACGAAGCCGACGACCTCATCGGCAGCGCGCTGTGGGGTTTGCGTTCGCACGGTTTCCGCGGTGTCATCGTTTCTGCCGACAAGGACTTCGGCCAGCTGCTCGGCGAGCACGACGAACAGTGGGACTTCGCCAAGAATGTCCGCTGGGGCCCGGCCGGCGTCTTCGACAAGCTCGGCGTGCATCCTCACCAGGTCGCCGATTACCTGGCGCTGTGCGGCGATGCCGTCGACAACATCCCGGGCGTGCCCGGCATCGGCGCGAAGACCGCGGCGGCTCTGCTTGCCCACTTCGGCAGCCTCGACGCGCTGCTCGACCGCATCGACGAAGTACCGTACCTGCGTATCCGCGGCGCGGCGGCCTGCGCCGTTCGCTTGCGCGAGCATGCCGACCAGGCCCTGCTGTGCCGCCGCCTGACCCGCATCGCCCTGGATATTGCCGTTGCCGAGACCGCGGACGCGCTGCGCCGTCGCCAGGGCGAAGCGGCCACACTGGACGAGCTCTGCGAGCGTCTGCGCTTCGGCCCGCTCACCCGGTCCCGGCTGCGCGCGCTGATCTGAGGCGATTCCACCCAACGTCACACGGCCGCGCTACCCTTGCCCGGATACTTCGTATCCATCGCCAAGGAGCCCGCCCATGCAGACCAGCCCGTTGCCCCACGCCTCGCCGATCCCCGACGACGCCAGCGCGCCGGAAGAGGTGCTGCACAAGGCGAAGTGGCTGACCCTGAAGCGGCGCGGTCGCTGGGAGTACGCCGAACGGAACAATCCCGGCGGTGCCGTCATCATTCTCGCGGTGACGCCCGACGACAAGGTCGTCTTCGTCGAGCAGTACCGCGTGTCCATCCTGGCCAACACCATCGAGATGCCTGCCGGCCTGGTCGGTGACCTTGCCGGGGCCGAAGACGAAGATGTGCTGATCGCCGCCAAACGCGAGCTCGAGGAAGAAACCGGCTACGCCTGCGGCAGGATCGAGTTCATCCACACAGGCCCGTCCTCGGCCGGCATGAGCACCGAGATGATCGCCTTCGCCCGAGCCTGGGACCTCACGAAGGTCGGCAAGGGCGGTGGCGACGAGACCGAAAACATCATCGTGCACGAGGTACCGCGTGCCGATGCCGGCAAGTGGCTGTTCGACCGTGCCACCGAGGGCTTCTCGATCGATGCGAAATTGTTCGCGGGGTTGTGGTTCATCGACCATCCCGAAGCCCACATCCGGGATAACCGCAGCCTTTGATGGCCTGGCTTGGCATGGCTTGGCTTGGTAGGAGCCGATTCATCGGCGAGCTCTTTCTTTCGGTGGGAACCGAGGCCAGCAACCTCAAGGAGCGCGGCTGCGCCGCGGGTGTATTCACTATTCGCCGATGAATCGGCTCCTACGGTGGGTTCCATGGGCGGGGTGGTGGCAAAGTCAATTCTTGTCCCTAGCTCACTGCCCGGTTAGCCTTCCCTCTGCTTCACCCGGCGCCGCCCATGTCTGTTCGCTTTGCCCATCTTCACCTGCACAGCGAGTACTCGCTGGTCGACTCGACCATCCGCATCAAGCAGCTGGTCGCCGCCTGCGTGCGTACCGGCATGCCTGCCGTCGCACTGACCGATGAGAACAACCTCTTCGGCCTGGTCAAGTTTTACAAGCAGTGCACGGCGGCGGGCATCAAGCCCATCGCCGGCTGCGACATCTGGGTGTCCAGCCCGGACGATCCGCGCCCCTGGCGCCTGACCCTGATGTGCCAGGACCGCGACGGCTACCTCAACCTGTCGAGGCTGGTCTCCCGCGCCTGGCGCGAAGGTCAGGGCACCGGGCGCGCACTGGTCGACGCGACCTGGATGCATCCCGAGAGCGTACGTGGCCTCATCGCCGTCGTCGGTCGGGAAAGYGAGCTAGCCCGCGTGGCCCTCGGCGCCGGTCTTCCGGCTGCCGGCCTGCGGCTGGAATCGCTGCGCCGCCTGTTCCCCGACCGCCTCTATCTCGAGCTGACCCGTACGGGTCGCCAGCATGAGGAAGACTGGGTGCGCGCGGCCATGGCGCTCGCCGGCGATTACGAATTGCCGGTGATCGCCAGCAACGACGTTCGCTTCCTCGAACGCGAAGGTTTCGAATCCCACGAAGCGCGCACCTGCATCAACCAGGGYCGCGTGCTCGCCGATCCCAAGCGTCCGCACGACTACAGCGAAGAGCAGTATTTCAAGAGTGCCGAGGAAATGGAGGCGTTGTTCGCCGATATTCCCGAAGCGCTCGAGAACACCGTGGAGCTGGCCAAGCGCTGCAACCTGGAACTGACCTTCGGCGAGTACTTCCTGCCGAACTTCCCGGTGCCCGAAGGCCATACGCTCGACTCGTTCATTCGCGCCCAGGCCCAGGCCGGTCTCGAAGAACGCCTTGCCGTCCATCCGCTCGCCGCAGGCAAGACGCGCGAGGACTATCAGGCGCGCCTGGATCGCGAAGTCGACGTCATCATCGGCATGGGCTTCCCCGGCTACTTCCTCATCGTGGCCGACTTCATCGGCTGGGGTAAGGACAACGGCATTCCGGTCGGACCGGGCCGTGGTTCCGGTGCGGGCTCGCTGGTCGCCTGGGTACTCAAGATCACCGACCTGGATCCGCTCCAGTTCGAGCTACTGTTCGAGCGATTCCTCAACCCTGAACGCGTGTCGATGCCCGACTTCGACATCGACTTCTGCATGGATCGCCGCGATGAGGTGATCGACTACGTGGCGCGCAAATATGGCCGCGACCACGTCAGCCAGATCATCACCTACGGTTCGATGGCGGCGAAGGCCGTGCTCCGCGATTCCGGTCGCGTGCTCGGCATGGGTTACGGCCAGGTGGATCGGCTCGCCAAGCTGATCCCCAACCGTCCGCTCGACCTCACACTGGGCGACGCGCTCGGCCGCACCGAAAAGTCGAAGAAAGAACCGGACCGCATCGTCAAGGAATTCTGCGACGTCTACGAGCAGGAGGAAGAGCCGCGTCAGCTGATCGATCTCGCGCTCAGCCTCGAAGGTCTCACCCGCAACGCCGGCAAGCACGCCGGTGGTGTCGTCATCGCGCCCACGCCACTGACCGATTTCGCACCGCTCTACTGCGAAGCGAGCGGTGAAGGTGTCGTTACCCAGTACGACAAGGACGACGTCGAAGCGGTAGGCCTGGTGAAGTTCGACTTCCTTGGCCTGCGCACGCTCACGATCATCGACTGGGCGGTCAAGGCGATCAACAAACGCCGTGCGACCGAAGGCACCGAGCCCTTGGTGATCGAAGCGTTGCCGCTGGACGATCCCAAGGTGTACGACCTGCTGAAGAAGGCGCAGACCGTCGCCGTCTTCCAGCTCGAGTCGCGTGGTATGCAGGGCATGCTCAAGGACGCCCAGGCCGACCGATTTGAAGACATCATCGCGCTGGTGGCCCTGTATCGCCCCGGCCCGATGGACCTGATCCCAAGCTTCTGCGCGCGTAAGCATGGTCGCGAAGCGGTGGAGTATCCGGATCCGCGTGTCGAGCCCATCCTGAAAGAGACCTACGGCATCATGGTCTATCAGGAGCAGGTGATGCAGATGGCGCAGATCGTCGGCGGTTACACACTGGGCGGCGCCGATCTGCTTCGCCGTGCGATGGGTAAGAAGAAAGCCGAGGAGATGGTCAAGCATCGCGCCACCTTCCGGGAAGGCGCAGCGAAGGACGGCATCGATTCGATCAAGGCCGATGCGATCTTCGACCTGATGGAGAAGTTCGCCGGCTACGGCTTCAACAAATCACACGCTGCCGCCTACGCGCTGGTGTCGTACCAGACGGCCTGGCTGAAGGCGCATTACCCCGCCGAGTTCATGGCCGCGACGATCTCGTCGGACATGGACAACACCGAGAAGGCCGTCACCTTCCTCGAAGAAACGCGCGCGATCGGCATCAAGGTGCTGCCGCCGGACGTCAATGCGTCGGACTGGATGTTCGAGGCCGTGGAACCGAAGGTCGTGCGTTACGGCCTGGGCGCGATCAAGGGCGTCGGCCAGGGCATCTGCGAGGAGATTGTCGCCGAGCGCAAGGCGAAGGGTCCCTACCGTGGGCTCGTCGATTTCTGCCAGCGCGTCGGCTCGAACAAGCTCAACAAGCGCACGATGGAAGCGCTGGTGCAGTCCGGCGCGCTCGACGGGCTAGGCGAGAACCGCGCCACGCTCATCATGCATCTGCCCGAAGCCATGCGTGCCGCCGACCAGGAGGCGAAGAACCGCGCTTCCGGCCAGGTCGACATCTTCGGCAACGCCTTCGGCGCGGCGGAAACACCGAGCATTATCGAACTGTCCGGTGCCGTTCCCGAATGGCCGCTCGAACAACTCCTGCAGGGCGAGCACGATACGCTCGGCCATTACCTTTCCGGTCATCCCACGGATCCCTGGAAGGGCGAGCTGGCGCAGTTGTCGAGCTGCCCGATCGGCGAAATTCCGCAACGTTACCAGCCACCCAAGCCACGCCGTAACGACGACGACGAGAATGCCAGCCGTTTCCGTCGCGGTCCGGAAACACCGTGGACCGTGGCCGGCATGGTGGTCGGCATGCGCAAGCGCGGCGACAGCGATGCCTTCGTGCAGATCGAAGACGCCACCGGCCTGCTGGAAACCAGCTTCTTCCGCGAAGTGTTCACTGAAGCTGCGCCGCTACTTACCCGCGGTACGCTCATCGTGGTCGAGGGCGGCCTGCGTATCGATGACTTCGCCGGCGGCTACCAGCTGCGTGCCCGCAAGGCATACGCCTTGGCGGAAGCCATGGAACATTTCGGCCGGCTGCTGACGCTGAAGCTCAATGGCATCGGCCCGGACTTCCCGCAACATCTGCGTCAGGCACTGATGAGCTATCGCGGTGGACGCACGCCGCTGATGCTTTCCGGTTACCGCAACGACATCGGACAGGCGAGCTTCGAGCTGGGCGAGGCATGGCGCGTGCGCGCCCTGCCCGACCTTATGCGCACGTTGCGCGCGTTGCCCGGTGTCCTTGGCACCGAGCTACGGCTGGTTCGTCCCGCCGACTGAGGCGCAGGATCCGATGAACGTGTGAGAGCCGATTCGAGTGTGGGAGCCGCGTGGGAGCCGTGTGGGAGCCGATTTATCGGCGATTGGCGTTGCGGCGTCTCCGCTTCGTTGGCTTTTCGCCGCTGAAGCGGCTCCCACATGTCTCTATTTGCCGCTGAAGTGGCTCCCATATTCCGTCCCGCTTACTCAGCGGGCGGCGTAACACCCAAGCGCGTACGCACGATGCGCACGTCATCGACCTGGAGCAGGGTCGACGTGTTGTTGTCCGTGCGCTGGAGACTGACGATCAACATCGAAGGCTCCGGGAAGGTCACGCCATCTACCTTGAATTCGATGTCGGCCCAGTCCCAGCCAACCGTTTGCGTGGTGGCAGCCAGGCCGCGCAACTCCTCGGACGGGCGATCGGGATGGGAAACGAGCAGCCCGACCGCGAGCTTTGCAGGGAGTGCACCCGACCCCCGCGCACGCAATTTGACGGTATACGACTTCTGCGGCGCGGGCGAGAGCGTCGATCCGGGCGTCAGGATGACACCCGTGAGGGCGACCGCGCCTTGCGGCATAGCCAGCACCTTCGAATCAGGCGTCCGGCCCAGGTACGGGGCCGGCGCGCGCTTGGGCGAGTCGAGCAGCCAACCCGCGAGGAGCTCCGGTTGGTTCGGGTCTTCGAAGTCACCGTTTGGCAGCCCCGCGCGGCACACATCCTGGCTCCAGCTGTCGGCGCAGACGACCATGCCGCGGGGTATCGACTGCCTCAGCTCCCATGCCTTGAGCTGGATGGCGAGGTTCGCCACGTGCACCGCAACGAGGCCGATCGCCCCGATGGACGCCTGTGCCGGAGCGGCCACCAGCGCGAACCCGAGCATGCTGCAACAAATCACAGACTTCTTGATCTTCATGTTGTCTCCTTGGTTGAAATGACGGACTTCCTTTCCCTGCGAATCGGCTTCGCATGCCCTCCCGTCGGAGGCAGGATTTAGCGGGTGCTTAGCGCCGTTGCACCGTCGGACTCGACCAGATACACGTCGTCGATCTGTACCGTGTCGTGGTTTCCGCCTTCGCTGGCAATCTCCAGCAAGACATGCGCCGGGGCGGCGAACGGCACGCCGTTCACGACCAACTCGACCATGCTCCATTCGCCCTGGCGAGCGACCGCCGTCGTCGAGCCGATGGGCCGTGTCTGCTTACCGTAGGCATCGCTCATGGACAGCGTCGCCCTCACCTGGTTGTCGCCATTGTGGGATCGGACGCGGAATCGCAAGGCGTAGGCGAGATCGTTCGGCGACTTTCCGAAATGGGCGTAGACGGCCTGACTGATGGTTGCTCCGGTGTAGAGCGCAGCGTAGGCATTGCCGAGTTCGTCATACCCGATGGACGGCAGGCCGGACGCGGACGTCCAGCCCTGCAGGCTGTCGAACTGATGGCTCTTTACCGGCAGGTTGCAGGCATCCGCGTCACCGCCCGGCCGGCAGGGTGGAAGGCGCGAGGGATCGGGCCCGTTGCCGGCGAGAGCCGAGCCCGCGCACGAGAGCGCGCCAAGGCCAAGGGCGAGCAGTCGGCGATGGCGCAAATGGAGTGCTTTCATGATCATTCCTTGATCGTCGGGGGGGGAACGCCATTCCAGCAAAGTTGCCGGCGCAATTGGGCGCGCCCTACAACTGACGCGCCGTTCGCTGACAAACTTCTCAGTGCATGCCCCGGCCAACGCAAGGGCTCACCTGCTCCATCCGCCGGTCGCGACGACTTTGCATTCAATCACTTAGGCAGGCACCGCCCGACCGTACCCCGGCGCACACTGACGCCCCGCGCCACCCGGTATACTGTCGGGTCTTCCCGAACCACCGTTGCCCATGAATCCCAACTTCCTCGATTTCGAACAACCCATCGCCGAACTGGAGGCAAAGATCGAAGAACTTCGCCATGCCAGCACCGGCCAGGCGTTCAACATCGATGAAGAAGTCGGCCGGCTGCGCGAGAAGCTGAAGATCAAGACCGCCGAGATCTTCCGCAACCTCACGCCGTGGCAGGTGAGCCAGGTGTCGCGCCATCCCGCGCGCCCGTACACGCTCGACTACATCCAGGCCATGTGCGAGGAATTCCACGAACTCAAGGGCGACCGCATGTTCGCGGACGACCAGGCGATCGTCGGCGGCCTCGGCCGCATCAACGGTCGCTCGGTGATGATCGTCGGCCACCAGAAGGGTCGCGACACCAAGGCCAAGGTGAAGCGCAACTTCGGCATGCCGCGTCCCGAGGGCTATCGCAAGGCGTTGCGCCTGTTCAAGATGGCCGAGCGCTTCGACATCCCCGTATTCACCTTTATCGACACTGCAGGTGCATGGCCCGGCATCAATGCCGAAGAGCGCGGCCAGTCCGAAGCCATCGCGCGCAATCTGCTCGAGATGGCCGAACTGCGCGTGCCGATCATCTGCACCGTTACCGGTGAGGGCGGCTCCGGCGGCGCGCTGGCCATCGGCGTGGGCGACCGTACGCTCATGCTGCAGTATTCGACCTATTCGGTGATCACGCCGGAAGGCTGCGCGTCCATCCTGTGGAAGAGCGCGGACAAGGCCAAGGATGCCGCCGACGTCATGGGTCTCACCGCGCCGCGCCTGCTCGAGAACGGCCTGATCGACAAGATCGTGCGTGAGCCGCTGGGCGGCGCACATCGCAATGCCCAGTCCATGGCCATTCGCCTCAAGGCCGTGCTGCTCAACGAGCTGGACGAACTGGAAAAGCTCGGCGTCGATCAACTGCTCGAACGGCGTTACAAGCGCCTGCGCGGCTACGGCGCCTTCACCGAAGGCTGAGCCCCGTCACACCGCGCGGGGTAACATCGGCCTTCCATGCCCCGCCCGCGGATAGAATCATGGCCAACGATGTCACCGATAAACTCGCCGTCCTCATCGACGCGGACAACGCGCGCCCGGCGATCGTCGACGGCCTGCTCGCCGAGGTCGCAAAGTACGGCACCGCGCACGTAAAGCGCATCTACGGCGACTGGACCGGCCCCCATCTCACCGGCTGGAAGACGGCATTGCTGGATCACTCCATCCAGCCGATCCAGCAGTTCGCCTATACCTCGGGCAAGAACGCCACCGACTCGGCGATGATCATCGATGCGATGGACCTGCTCTACTCCAACCGTTTCGACGGTTTCTGCATCGTCTCCAGCGACAGCGATTTCACGCGACTGGCGTCGCGCATCCGCGAAGCCGGCCTCATGGTCTACGGCTTCGGCGAGCAGAAAACACCCAAGCCCTTCGTCTCTGCCTGCGACAAGTTCGTCTACACCGAAGTGCTCGTCGGCACGGTGGAAAATGAAGCCTCCGAGCCACCGGTGCAGCGTACGGCGCACGAACTGCGCGGCGACACCAAGCTGGTCAACCTGATCCGCAACGCCATCGACGCCGGCTCCGACGAGAACGGGTGGGCCAGCCTCGGCGCCATCGGCAGCATCATCAACAAGCGTTCGCCCGAGTTCGACTCACGCAACTACGGTTACTCGAAGCTGAGCGGCCTGATCAACGGCGTCGGCCTGTTCGATGTCGAGGAACGACAGCTCGGCAACGCCCGGCACCTTTTCGTTCGTCTCCGCGCCAAGGGCAAATGAATATCTCGCTGATCGATCACCTTGCCCTCGCGCTGGACGACGTGCCGGGCGTGCCGCTGGTCGTTGCCTTCAGCGGAGGGCCCGACTCCACGGCGCTGCTGCATGCGCTGGCCGGCCAGATGCCACGACCACCGCTGCGTGCGCTTCACGTCGACCACGGCCTGCACGCTGACAGCGCGACCTGGGCGGTGCACTGCCGCCGCATGTGCGATTCGCTCGGCGTGCCGATCGACGTGGTGCGGGTAACGGTCGACCTCACGCGCGGCGAAGGGATCGAAGCCGCGGCGAGACGCGCACGCCACGACGCGTTTGCCTCGGCGCTGAAACCCGGCGAACACATCGTGCTTGCCCACCATCGCGACGACCAGATGGAGACCGTCCTGCTCAAGCTCATGCGCGGCGCCGGGCCCGATGGCCTGGCCGGCATGCGGCCTATGCGTCCGCTTGCAGCCGGCGTGTTGTGGCGGCCACTCCTGGACCTGCCACGTGCCGCCCTGCTCGACCATATCGCCGCAAACGGCTTATCCACCCTGCACGATCCCTCCAACGACGACCCGCGCATTGCGCGTGGTTACCTGCGCGCCACCGTCATTCCCGCCCTGGTCGACCAGTGGCCCCAGGCCGCCATCAGCATCACCCACAGTGCACGCCTGTGCCGTGAGGCCGCCGACGGGCTACGCGAGGGCTGGATCGAAGCCCTCGATCGCCTGCGTCGTGACGAGAACACCCTGGACGCCCGTGAATGGCTCGACCTGCATCCTGCATGGCGCGCGCCCCTGCTCGATCACTGGCTGCATGCAGCCAGCCTGAGCGCGCCCACCACGGCACAGCGGGATGCGCTGGAGCGGCAGATTCGCGAGGCCTCGGCGGAACGCCTTCCTCTCGTCGGTTGGCAGGACACGGAAGTCCGGGTCTGGAAGGGTCGCTTGTGGGCCATGCCGCGCTGCCAGCCGTTCGACGAGGCGTGGTCGGCCCCCTGGCACGGTGAGCCGCTGGCGCTGCCAGGCGGTGGCATGCTCACCCTGGGCACCACGCGGCTGCCCGAAGCACTCACGGTGCGCTACCGCCGCGCCGGTGATCGTATCCGCACGGCCGGCAACCACATCACCAAGGAACTGCGCGATCTCTTCCAGGAAGGCGCGGTGCCACCCTGGCGGCGGCCACGCATGCCACTGCTGTGCGAAAACGGCAGCCTGGTGGCCGTCGCGGACCGCTGGTTCAGCGATCGTGGCAAGGCGCTGTTCGACGCCGCGGGGTCCCTGCCGAGGTGGCAGCATGGCGTTTCCGATTGATCAAAAAGGCCATGTGAGCTAATTTTGCGGCCATGCCGAAGTCCCCTGCCCCCGCCGCGCCCGCCTCATCCATTGCCGAATTCGAGCACTCGCTCGACGAACTCGAGCAACTGGTCACGCGCATGGAAGGCGGCGACATGAGCCTCGACGAATCGCTCAAGTCGTTCGAGCGCGGCATCGGCCTTTACCGGCACTGCCAGACAGCGCTGGAGCAGGCGGAACTACGCGTGCGCCTGCTGCTCGACCCCGAAGCCCCCGAGACCGCCGAACCCTTTGACTCCCATATCGACTGACCTGCCAGCGCCGCTGAAGGCGCTGGTCGGCCGGGCTGACGACGCGCTGGCGCGCGCACTGCCCGGCGGTGACCTTCCTCCCGTGGAATTGCATGGCGCCATGCGCTACGCCGTGCTCGGCGGTGGCAAGCGTCTGCGCCCCTTGCTTGTCTACGGCGCGGGGCATGCCCTCGGCCGTGACGACGGCGTGCTCGACGCGCCGGCCTGCGCCGTGGAGATCATCCACGCGTATTCGCTGGTGCACGACGATCTGCCGGCCATGGACGACGATGCCCTCCGCCGTGGTCAGCCGACCTGCCATGTCGTATACGGCGAAGCCATGGCCATCCTTGCGGGCGATGCCCTGCAGGCGCTGGCATTCGAGATCCTCGCCACGCCTTACGGTGAGCGCGACGACCCGGCGGCACGCATCGCCATGTTGCGCGCCCTGGGCGCTGCCTGCGGCGCCGAGGGCATGGCCGGTGGTCAGGCTTTCGATCTTTCGGCGGTAGGTCAGAAGCTGTCACTCGTTGAACTCGAGCGCATGCACGCCTACAAGACGGGCGCCCTGATCCGCGCGTCGGTGCGCCTCGGCGCCCTGGCGGCCGGCTGCACCGACCCCGAACTCCTGACCCGCCTGGATCGCTACGGGCACGCCGTGGGCCTGGCCTTCCAGGTACGCGACGATATCCTCGACGTGGAAGGCGAATCCGCCGTGATCGGCAAGACCGCCGGCAAGGACGCTGCCGCCGACAAGCCAACGTTCCCCTCGATCATCGGCCTGCCCGCTTCCCGCGAACGCCTCGATACCCTCGTCCGCGACGCCCTCGAAGCCATCGAACCGCTGGGCACGCGAGGCGAATACCTCGCCGACCTGGCACGCTATTCGGCGCAACGCGCTCACTGAAGGGAGCCCCAAGGGCCAACCCGACCGCGACCCCCACAACAAGCACGAGCGTGAGGCGGCGAACGCCGCTAGAACATGCGCCGCGTAGCGG
>NZ_JBFUIT010000025.1:0-26223 GCF_056401735.1 Luteibacter sp. P4_D7_3 | reverse complement strand
GTGTGGGAGCCGCTTCAGCGGCGATGCCTTTCACCCACGCGACAGGCTCAACGACCCAGCTGCGACGCCTCGCGCGCCAGCTTCTCGATCGCCGCAAAATCACCCGCGGCCAGCAGATGCGCCGGCGTCAGCCACGAACCACCCACGCAAACCACGTTCGGCAACGCGAGAAATTCGCCCGCGTTAGCGAGGCTGATACCACCGGTCGGGCAGAAGGTGATCTGCGGCAGTGGGCTGGCCCAGGCGCCGATCAGCTTGCTGCCGCCGGCCGGTACAGCCGGAAAGAACTTCTGGAAACGGTAACCGCGCTCGAGCAGGTTCATCGCCTCGCTGGAGGTCGCGGCGCCGGGCAGCAGGGGCAGGTCGTGGTCGGCGGCGGCGTCGAGCAGCCGCGGCGAGCTGCCCGGCGAGACGGCGAACTTCGCACCGGCTTTATAGGCGGCTTCGAGATCGCGCGCGGTCAGTACGGTGCCGACGCCGACAAAGGCACCTTCGACTTCCGCGGCGATCGCACGCACGGCATCCAGCGCAGCCGCTGTGCGCAACGTGACTTCGATCGAGGGAATGCCACCGGCGACCAGCGCACGCGCCATGCCGACGGCCTTCGAGGCGTCTTCGATGATCACCACGGGAACCACCGGCGCGAGACGCAGGGTGGATTCGACGAGTTGCTGCTTGGCTTCGTTGCTCATCAGGTACTGCTCCGGAAAATCAAAAGACGCCCGCACCGAGATCGGCCGTGACGGCGGACTGGCGGAACATGGCGAAAAGCTCACGACCCATGCCCGTGTGGTGCATGGCAAGGTCGACGTTATCGGGAATGCGCGCATTCCATTCGTCGGCATCGACCAGTACTTCGATCGTGCCGGACACGGCATCCAGACGCACGAGGTCGCCCGTGCGAATGCGCGCGATGGGGCCGCCGGCTTCGGCTTCCGGGGTCACGTGGATAGCCGCCGGCACGCGACCCGAGGCGCCGGACATGCGGCCGTCGGTGAGCAGGGCGACGCGGTGGCCACGGTCCTGCAGCAGGCTCAACGTCGGCGTGAGCTTGTGCAGCTCCGGCATGCCGCGTGCACGCGGGCCCTGAAAACGCACGACGGCGATGAAGTCGCGATTGAGTTCGCCGCGGTCGAAAGCCGCTTTCACATCGTCCTGTTCGTCGAAGACGATCGCCGGGGCTTCGACGATCATGCGGTCGTCGGGCACGGATGAAACCTTTATCACGGCACGGCCGACGTTGCCCGACAGCATGCGCAGCCCGCCGTCGAGGCGGAACGGTTCGCTGATCGATCGAAGCACGCCGCGGTTGCCGCTCTCCTTGGAGACGCGTTCCCAGGCGAGCGCATTGCCCTCGAGCCGCGGCACGTGTCGATAGGCTTCCAGACCATGCCCCATGATGGTGTTGACGTCGCCGTGCAGCAGGCCACCGTCGAGCAACTGGTCCATCAGGAAAGCCATGCCGCCGGCTTCATGGAAGTGATTCACGTCGGCGTAGCCGTTCGGATACACGCGCGCCAATAGGGGTACGACCGCCGAGAGGGCGTCGAAATCGTCCCAGCGCAGCTCGATGCCCGCGGCACGCGCGATGGCGACCAGATGCAGCAGGTGATTGGTCGAGCCGCCGGTCGCATGCAGGCCGACCACGCCGTTTACGATGGCACGCTCGTCGATAATGCGGCCGATCGGCATGTAATGGTCGCCGAGGCAGTCCGTGGCGAGCACGCGCTCGACAGCCGCCGCCGTGAGTGCCTCGCGCAGCGGTGTGTCTGGTGCCTCGAAGCTGGCACCTGGAATATGCAGACCCATGATCTCCATCAGCATCTGATTGGAGTTGGCTGTGCCGTAGAACGTGCAGGTGCCGGCGCCATGATACGAACGGGCTTCCGCATCGAGCAGTTCGGCGCGCGATGCCTTACCCATGGCGAACGCCTGGCGGACCTTCGACTTCTCTTCATTCGGAATGCCCGACGGCATCGGACCCGAAGGCACGAAGGCGCTGGCGAGATGACCGAAGCTCAGTGCGCCGATCAGCATGCCCGGTAYGATCTTGTCGCAGATACCCAGGTAGAGCGCGCCCTCGTACATGTCGTGCGAGAGCGAGACGGCGGTGGCCATGGCGATGAGGTCGCGCGAGAACAGCGACAGCTCCATGCCGGGCCGTCCCTGCGTCACGCCGTCGCACATGGCCGGCACGCCACCGGCGACCTGCGCCGTGGCGCCGAACGTGCGCGCGGTGGCGCGAATGCGCTCCGGATAGCTTTCGTACGGCTGGTGCGCGGAGAGCATGTCGTTATACGACGTCACGATGGCGATATTCGCGGCGTGGCCGTTGCGCAGTGCATCCTTGTCGTTCTCGCCGCAGGCGGCGAAACCGTGGGCAAGGTTGCCGCACGAGAGGTGATGTCGCTTCGCACCTTTGCCGCGTGCGCCTTCGATCTTCGTGAGGAAGGCGGCGCGCGAGGCGTGGCTACGCTCGACGATTCGCTGAGTTACCTCGGCGAGGATAGGGTGGATGTTCATGGCAGTCCCGCGTGGCTACGTAGTGGGGTCGCCGGCCCCCGCCGGGGCGACCCGGGCCGCGCGTATCCCGCGCGGCACGATGGCTTGCAAAGCTCAGGTAAAAAGCAGGCTCAGGGCGACCAGTACACGTCGACGGCGACACGGTCCTGCTTGAGCACCGCGGCGATCGGGAAATCTTCGCCGGCAAGCGCCTTGCCGAGGATCTCTTTCTTGTCGTTGCCTTCGATGTGCAGGTAGAGCGCGCGCGTATCGAGTACACGGGGCAGGCTGAGCGTGATGCGCGGCTCACCGGCACCGTCGGCGCGCATCGACAGGACGCTCTGCTTGCCGTCGAGGTCGAGCGCCTGGGCGAGATGGTCGCCGCCGGGGAAGAACGAAGCGGTATGACCATCCGGACCCATGCCGAGCACGACGACGTCGAACGGCTTGCCGAGTGCGTCGACCTTTGCGCCGACGCCCGCGAGCGCGGCGTCGACATCGTCCGCATGCGCCTTGTCGAACAGCGGCTGGAAACCGGCGACGTGTGCTTCGTGCGCGATCAGCGTTTTCTTGACGAGGCGCGCGTTGGAGCGCTCGTTGTCTTCATCCACCCAGCGCTCGTCGACCAGGGTGATCGTGACCTTGGACCAGTCGATTTCCTGCTCGGCCAGCACGGCGAACATCAGCTTCGGCGTGCTGCCGCCGCTGACGGCGAGACTGGCTTTGCCGCGTGCCTTGACGGCGGCATCGAGCTTGCTCGCGATATCTTTGGCCAGCGTGTCGCCGAGGGTCAGGCGATCGGCGAATTCATGGCGGTTCACTTTTGCGTTCATCAGGCAGCGTCCTCGGCCCAGGTACGGCCATCACGTTCGATGAGCGCCACGGCGGCGCTCGGACCCCAGGTACCCGCGGTGTACGGCTTCGGCGTCTCGCCGCCGCCTTCCCACGCCTGGAGGATGGGACCGGCCCAGTTCCATGCGGCCTCGACTTCGTCGCGACGCATGAACAGGGTCGGGTTGCCGCGCACCACGTCGAGGATCAGGCGCTCGTAGGCATCCGGTTGCTGGATGCCGAACGCCGCCGCGAAGCTCATGTCGAGCGGCACGTGACGCAGGCGCAGGCCACCCGGACCCGGATGCTTGATGGTCAGCCACAGCTTCACGCCTTCGTCCGGCTGCAGACGCAGCGTCAGGCGATTCGGCAGCAGCGGACCATTGGCGGGATCGAAGATGGAATGCGGCAGCGCACGGAACGTCACCACGATTTCCGAAACGCGACTGGGAAGGCGCTTGCCGGTGCGCAGGTAGAACGGCACACCAGCCCAGCGCCAGTTACCGATCTCCGCCTTGAGGGCGACGAAGGTTTCGGTCTTGGACTGGTCGCTGCCCAGTTCGTCCAGGTAACCCGGGACGCTCTGGCCTTCGGCCGCGCCGGCACGGTACTGGCCGCGCACGGTGAGTAGGCCAGCGTTGCTCGCATCGATCGGACGCAGCGACCGCAGCACCTTGAGCTTCTCGTCGCGCACGGCATCCGGCTCCAGCGACGACGGCGGCTCCATGGCGAGCATGCACAACAGCTGCAGGATATGGTTCTGGACCATGTCGCGCAGGGCACCGGCACGGTCGTAGTAGCCGGCGCGATGGCCGACGCCCACGGTTTCGGCGACGGTGATCTGCACGTGGTCGATGTGCTGGGCATTCCACAGCGGCTCGAACAGCGCGTTGCCGAAGCGCAGCGCCAGCAGGTTCTGCACCGTCTCCTTACCGAGGTAATGATCGATGCGGTAGGTCTGCGATTCGGTGAAGTAGCCGGCGACCGCGTCGTTGATCGCGTTGGCGCTCTGCAGGTCGCGGCCGATCGGCTTTTCCAGCACCACGCGCGAGCGTTCGCCGTTGAGGCCCAACGAGCCGAGTCGCTGGCAGATGTCGGTGAAGATGTCCGGCGCGGTCGAGAGATAGAACACGCGGATATGCGTCGGCTGCGCGGCCATGAGGGCCGAGAACTCGTCCCAGCCGTCGGCCTTGCGGGCGTCCAGCGAGCGGTAGCCGATCATCGCGATGAAGGCGTCGAGCTGGGCCTTGGCCACGTGGGCCACGCCTTTCTCGATGGCGACGCGGACCTGCTCACGATACCCGGCGTCGTCGAGACCTTCGCGGGCGACACCGATGATCCGGCTGCTCGGCTGGATCTGGCCGTCGACGAACCGGTGGTACATGGCGGGGAGGAGCTTGCGGACGGCGAGGTCGCCGGTGCCGCCGAAAATGACCAGATCGAACGGCTCGATCGGCAGGAGTTGTGCGCTCACGACAGTGGCCTGTTCAACGTCGAGGGAAGATGCCACCGGATCGTACCAGTGACATACCAGGTCATACCAGCCCCGTACCAATCGCCGCGGCGTTTCGCCGCCATTGGCGGCACGATTACCCAACGGAAACGTTTCCAGCGCCCATTTGGATCGTGCAAACGACTGTTTGAATCCTCCGGTGGTATGGACGAACTTGCACGCGCTTGCCCCAGTGGTCGGGTATTGGTATCTTCAGGAAATGGAAATCGCCCTCGTCGCCGAATACCAGCGCCTGCAGCACGACCCGGCCGCCCGGCTGCCGCTGGCGTACATGCGCCTGCGTCGGGCTATTCGCAACGTGATCGAGAACGGCGAGGTGCAGGTCGGCCATGCACTGCCCAGCGAACGTGATCTCGCCAGGGCCCTCACCCTGTCCCGGGTCACCGTACGCAAGGCCATCGGTGGCCTGGTCGAGGACGGCCTGCTCACCCAGCGCCACGGCGCCGGCACCTTCGTCTCCGAACGTATCGTCAAGCCGCTCTCGCGGATGACCAGCTTCACCGAGGACCTGCGTGCGCGCGGCCTCAACCCGCGCTCCGAGTTCTTCGAACGGGCGATCGGCGAAGTCACCCCCGAGGAATCCATGGCGATGAACCTGTCGCCGGGCACCCAGGTGGTCCGCCTGCATCGCCTGCGCTATGCCGGCGACGAACCGCTGGCCATCGAGCGCAGCGCTGTGCCGTTGTCGCTCCTGCCCGACCCGAACCTGGTCGAGGATTCGCTCTACGAGGCCCTGGACAAGCTGGGCAACCGCCCGCTTCGTGCCTTGCAACGCCTGCGTGCCGTCGTGCTCGGCCCCGCGCAGACGCGACTGCTGCGCCTGAGCGCCGGCAGCGCGGGACTCAGCATCGAACGCCGCAGCTTTCTCGACGACGGCCGGATCGTCGAATTCACCTGTTCCTGGTACCGCGGGGACATCTATGACTTCGTCGCCGAACTGCAAAGCGACTAACGAGCCAACCAGACCATGACGATCCAGCCGCAAGACACCCTGATGTTCCGCGAAGCGCACGAGACCGCCGAGGTCGTCGAGCGGCAACTTGCCAACAACGAAGCCGTGATCGGGGCGCTCGCCGAGCGCCTGCGCGCCACACCGCCGCGCATGGTCATCACCTGCGCACGTGGCAGCTCGGATCACGCGGCCATGTACGCCAAGTACGTGTTTGAAACCCAGCTCGGCGTCGTCACCGCGTCGGCCTCGCCGTCGGTCACCTCGATTTACCACGCGGCGCAGCGCCTCGACGGCGCGCTCTATGTGGCCGTCTCGCAGTCCGGCAAGAGCCCCGACCTGGTCCGCAATGCCGAGGCCGCGAAAAAGGCGGGTGCCTACGTGGTCGCGCTGGTCAACGTGGTGGATTCGCCGCTTGCCGATGTCGCCGACGTCGTCGTGCCCCTGCACGCCGGACCGGAAACCAGCGTCGCCGCGACCAAGAGTTATCTCGGCGCGCTGTTCGCCATCCTGCACATCGCCGCCCGGTGGAGCGGCAAGCCCGAGATCGCCGATGCGATCACCGCGCTGCCCGCCCAGCTTCGTCACGGTTGGAACGCCGACTGGTCGGCACTCACCGACGGGCTGGTGGATGCGCACAACCTGTTCGTCGTCGGTCGTGGTTTTGGTTTCGCCGGTGCGCTCGAGGCCGCGCTCAAGTTCAAGGAAACCTGTGGGCTGCATGCCGAAGCCTTCAGCGCGGCCGAGGTGAAGCACGGCCCGATGGCCCTGGTTGGCCCCCATTTTCCGGTGCTGTTCTTCGCGCAGAACGACGACACCCTGCCCGGCGTGCTCGAGGTCGCCGCCGAGTTCCGCAAGCGCGGTGCCAAGGTGTGGGTAGCCGCGCCGGGTGCCACGGGTGACGACATCCTCCCGCTCGTCGCCACGGCACCCATCGCCGCGGTGCTGGTCACCGTGCAGAGCTTCTATCGCGCCACCGCCGCCCTCGCACTGCGCCGTGGCTTCAATCCCGACGTCCCGCCGCACCTGAACAAGGTGACGGAAACCGTCTGATTCATGGAGTTCCTCGTATGACCCTCGCCCTCGTCAACGGCCGCGTCCTTACCGATAACGGATTCCAGGGTGGCTTTGCCGTCCTCATCGACGACGGAAAAATCACCGGTCTCGCGCTGCCATCCGATCCGCGCGTGCGCGCGGCGGAACGCCACGATCTCGGTGGCCGCACCCTGCTACCCGGCTTTATCGACTGCCAGGTCAACGGCGGCGGTGGCGTGCTGTTCAACGACGTACCCACCGTCGATGCGATCCGCAGGATCGGCGAGGCGCATGCGAAGTTCGGCACGACCGGCTTCCTGCCCACCCTCATCAGCGACGATGTCGACGTCATGGCGAAGGCTATCGACGCCGTGAACGAAGCCGTGGCCCAGGGCGTGCCCGGCGTGCTCGGCATCCATCTCGAAGGCCCGTTCATCGCGCCCGAACGCAAGGGCGTGCACGATCCGGCCAAGTTCCGCATCGCCGATGCGAGTGACGTGGCGATGGTCGCGCGCCGCCACGGCGGCGTGACTCTGCTCACCCTCGCACCGGAACGCGCCAGCGCCGCCGTGCTGCAGGAGCTGGTCGCCAACGGCGTCATCGTCGCTGCCGGCCACACCGCCGCCGACTACGACACCACGCGTAACGCGCTGGCCACTGGCATTCGCGGCTTCACGCACCTGTTCAACGCCATGACCCCGTTCACCAGCCGCGAACCTGGTGTGGTCGGCGCCGCACTCGAGGATCCCGCCAGCTGGTGCGGCCTGATTGTCGACGGCCACCACGTGCATCCGGCTTCCTTGCGTGTCGCCATCGCGGCGAAGGCGCGCGAGAAGATGATGCTGGTGACCGATGCCATGCCGCCGGTCGGCTCCGACGACCCGACCTTCGTGCTGAAGGGCGAGACGATCACGGTGAAGGACGGTGTCTGCCAGACCGCCGACGGCACCCTGGCCGGCTCCGCGCTGGACATGGCCACGGCCGTACGCAACACGATCAACATGGTCGGCGTGCCTTATGACGAAGCCGCCCGCATGGCCTCGACCTACCCGGCCGCCTTCCTCGGCCTCGGCGCCACCCACGGCCACATCGCCGCCGGCTACCGTGCCGACCTGGTCGTGATGGACCACAACCACGAGGTCGTCGAGACCTGGATCGGTGGCGTCCGCGTCGTCGGCTGACACCGTCACGTTTGTTAAATCCGCGTGACATGAACCCGGCGGCCCGCTAGAGTGGCGCCGTTCGGGTGTCCCGGCCGGCGGTCGCTGGTGGGATGAAACGGGAAGCCGGTGCGTCGCCTCGCGACTATTCCGGCACTGCCCCCGCAACGGTAAGCGACAGGAAGGCCTGAAGGTCTTTACGGAAACCGGCCATACGCCACTGCGAAAGCGGGAAGGCGCCGGGTTCCGCCACGGCAGGTGGCTGACGCGAGTCCGGAGACCGGCCCGATGCATTCGCCTCGCGACACTCGCGGGGCGTTTTATGTTGGGCGATTCGCGGAGGGCGGATCCGGACAGCGTTCCGGGTCGATCCGTGCCCGCATGCCGTTCGCCGTTTGTCCTCCGTTTCGCCTTTAGCGACGCACTAAGGAAACGGCTCCATGAAGAAGACCCTGCTCGCGATGGYCCTGCTGTCGTCCATCGCCGCCACCCACGCGGCCGACGCTCCCGCCGAGAAGCTCGATCCGGTGGTGGTCACGGCCAACCGTGCGGCCACGCCGCTCGACGAAGTGCTCGCCCCGGTCACGCTGATCACCCGCGAGGACATCGAGCGCCTGCAGCCGGTCAGCGTGCAGGACCTGCTCACCGGCCTGCCGGGCATCGTCATGGCGAACACCGGTGGCATCGGCCAGCAGACATCGTTGTTCATGCGCGGCACCAACTCCTCGCACACCCTGGTCCTATTGGACGGTGTGCGCGTCGGCACGGTCGGTGCCGGCATCCCGGCCTACGAGCAGCTGCCGGTGGACCAGATCGACCACATCGAGATCGTTCGCGGCCCGCAGTCGAGCCTGTATGGCTCGGACGCCATCGGTGGCGTCATCCAGATCTTCACCCGCCACGGCCAGGCCGGCGAAGCGCCCACGCCTTCGGTGTCGGTCACCGGTGGCAGCCACGGCTACACCGACGGCCAGTTCGGCCTGTCCGGTGGCACGCAGCACAGCTGGTACAACGCCAGCCTCGGCGGCCAGTACACCTCGGGCATCAATGCCTGCCGTGTCGGTGCGGGCGAGGCCTTCAAAGGCTGCTTCACCGACGAACCCGACCATGACGCCTACCGCACCTATAACGGCGCGCTCTCCGGCGGCTACCGCTGGGACGACGGTACGGAGCTCACCGGCAGCTGGCTGCGTAGCAAGGGCGACATCGAATACGACGGTGACTTCCAGAACCTGACCCGCCGCTCGCAGCAGGTCGCCGGCACCAAGCTCGCGTTCAACGCGCTGGAGAACTGGCGCATGTCGATCAGCCTGGGCCAGAACCAGGACCGCGCCGACAACTACCTCAACGGCGCCGACAAGACCCTGGACTTCGTGAACTACGGCGTCGACAAGGCGCGCGTGGGTTACCTGTACTCCAAGCGCAACCAGGCCTCCTGGCAGAACGATTTCACGCTCGCTCCGGGCCAGACGCTCAGCGTCGGCGTGGACTTCCAGCAGGAGAAGCTGAAGAGCGACACGGATTACCTGAAGGACACGCGCGAGAACACCGGCGTGTTCGCGCTGTACCAGGGCATCTTCGGCGCCAATGAGATCCAGCTGTCGGCACGTCACGACCACAACAACCAGTTCGGCAACCACACCACCGGCCAGGCCGCGTACGGCTTCCGCTTCGACAACGGCATGAAGGTCACCGCCTCCTACGGCACCGCGTTCCACGCGCCGACCTTCAACGACGAGTACTACCCGTACGGCGCGCCGGTGAACCTGAGCCCGGAGAAGTCGCGCACGGCCGAGATCGGCCTGTCGGCCCGCCCGGGCATCTGGAACTGGGCGGTGAACGCCTACCAGACGCGGGTGAACGACCTGATCGGCTTCGATGCGAACTTCCTGCCGATCAATGTCAGCAAGGCACGCATCCGTGGCGTTGAAGGACAGCTGGGCGCGGACGTGGACGGCTGGCACCTGCGTGGCTACGCCACCCTGCAGCAGCCGAAGGACCGTGACAGCGGTGACGAGTACAACAACCTCCTGGCACGCCGTCCCAAGCGTACGGCCCGCGTGGACGTGGACCGCGATCTCGGCGCCTTCACCGTCGGTGGCTCGGTCTACTCCGCCGGTTACAGCTACGACGATGCCGCGAATACGACACGCCTGGGCGGCTACGCGACGGCGGATGTTCGTGCCACCTGGCACGTGGATAGCGACTGGAGCGTCCAGGGTCGCCTGGCCAATGCGTTCGATCGTCGCTATGAGACCGCGGCGTATTACAACCAGCTGGGGCGGACCTATTACCTGACCGTGCGGTATTCGCCGGCGCGTTGAGTCACCCCCATCGCCGATAAATCGGCTCCCACATGAGACCTGCCTGACCATGGAAGGTGCCAAGCCTTGTGATGGAAGGTGCCAGGCTCTGTGTGGGAGCCGCTTCAGCGGCGATTCCCTATGTTTTGCCTCGATATAAATGAACGCGACACCCCTGCCTTCCGGCAGGGCCCCCACTAAAGGCACACGCGACACCGTCGCGCTGCCGTCATAAAGTCCACGGGCGCGGGTATGCTTCCCGCGATCACAGGAAGTGTCGTGAACTTTTTTGCACCATTCATTCGCCGGCCGAGAGGTACGTCGCTGCTTGCGGCGGGCCTGACCCTTGCCGGTGCGATCGCATACATGCTGCTTGGCGTGGCCGCGCTGCCCTCGATTGAGGTGCCGGCGGTATTCATCCAGACCCAGATGCCGGGTGCCAACGCGCAGACCATGGCGTCGACCATCATCGCGCCCCTGGAACGCCACCTCGGCCAGATTCCGGGCGTCGACCAGATGTACTCGAACAGCTCCGAAGGGGCTGGCTTCGTTCGTGTCCGCTTCACCATGGACCGCAGCACTGACGCTGCCGCACGCGACGTGCAGGCGGCCATCAACGCGGCCGCGGCCGATCTGCCGGCCGGCATGCCCTCGCCGCCRCAGTACTTCAAGTTCGATACCGGGCAGATTCCCGTCCTCCTCGTCGCCTTCACTTCGAAGACGATGCCGCCGGACAAACTGTTCGACGTAGTCAATACGYTGATCATGCCCAGTGTGAAGCAGATCGACGGCGTCTCGCGCGTGCAGGTGTTCGGTGGCACGCCGCATGCCGTGCGCATCGAGCTGGATACCAATGCGCTGTCGTCCAAGCAGCTGACGGCCAACGACGTTTCCAATGCACTGAACGCGGCCAACGTGAATTCCCCGCAGGGTGTGCTGTCCGACGGCGTCACGCAGATGACCGTGACCGCCAACGACGGACTGCGCGAGCCGGAAGATTTCGCCAACATCCTCATCGCCGTGCGCAACAACGTACCGGTACGCTTGTCCGACATCGCCAAGGTGACCAGCGGCGAGCAGGATCAGTATCAGGCGGCGTGGTTCCAGGGCGACCGCTCGGTCACCATGCAGATCAGCAAGCGGCCGGAGGCCAATTCCATCGCCACGGCCGAGGCGATCCGCGCCGCCTTGCCGCGCTTCCAGTCGTCGTTGCCCGCCGATGCCGTGGTGACGCCGATCTTCGACCTCACGCAGACCACCCAGTCGGCCCTGCACGAGGTAAAGGTCGCGCTGCTCATCAGTATCGTGATGGTGGTGCTGGTGATGATGGTGTTCCTGCGTCGCCTGGGCCCCACCCTGATCGCCACGCTCAGCGTGCCGCTGTCACTGGCTGGCGCG
Organism: Luteibacter sp. P4_D7_3; assembly: GCF_056401735.1. Lineage (NCBI taxonomy): Bacteria > Pseudomonadati > Pseudomonadota > Gammaproteobacteria > Lysobacterales > Rhodanobacteraceae > Luteibacter > Luteibacter sp. P4_D7_3. The sequence goes on along the minus strand of NZ_JBFUIT010000025.1, from coordinate 14,532 downwards.
TTCGTGGTGATGTGGATCCTCGGTTACACGCTCAACACCATGTCGCTGATGGCGCTGGTGCTGTGCATCGGCTTCGTCGTGGACGATGCGATCGTGGTGATCGAGAACATCGTTCGTCATATGGAGAATGGAACGGGCCCGATGCCAGCCTCGCTGGAAGGCGTACGCGAGATCGGGTTCACCGTCGTCTCGATCACGCTGTCGCTGATCGCCGTGTTCGCGCCACTGCTGTTCGGCAACAACATGATCACCAAGCTGCTGCGCGAGTTCTCGGTGACCCTTGCCGCCGCCGTGGTGATCTCGGCCGTCGTCTCGCTGACCCTGACGCCGGCGTTGTGCGCCAGGTATCTCAAGCACGACGATGCCGATCGCAAGGTAAGCCGCTGGGAGCGTGCGCTCGAGCGCTTCGATCGTGGCCTTCTCGGCACGTACGAACGGGCGCTCGACTGGGCTATGCGGCATCGGCGGGTGATGCGCTGGCAGCCGCTGATCCTGCTGTTCGCGACGTTTGCGCTTGGCTTCGCGGTGGTGAAAACCGCTGGCGGCAATTTCATGCCCGACGAAGATACCGGCATGCTGCAGGCCGAGGTGACCGCGGACGCGAACATCTCGCCAGACGAAATGTCACGCCGGCTCAAGCGCGTCGGCGACATCATGCAGAACGACCCGACGGTCGCCGATGTAAACACCATCCTCGGCAGCGGCAATGACGGCGCGGCCGTCGGCAACTCCGGCCTGATGTTCATCGACCTCAAGCCGAAGGGCAGCGGGCCGGACCATCGCAAGGAATCGATCAAGGAGATCATGGAGCGCCTCGGTAAGCAGTACGAGAAGCTCTCCGATGTCCAGGTTTTCATGAGCCCCGTGCAKTTCCTCGGCGGCGGTGGGAATAACGGCAACCGCGGGCAGTACTCGTTCCAGCTGATCAGCACCGGCGGTGAGAACCTCCAGCCCTGGGTGATGAAGCTGGTGCGCAAGATGCGCACGATTCCCGAGTTCAAGGATGTCGGAAGTGACTTCGACGTGGTCGGCAAGCAGCAGATGCTTCAGGTGGACCGCGATTCGGCGGGGCGTCTGTCGGTTGGCATGGGCATGGTCGATTCCGCGCTTTATAACGCCTTCGGCCAGCGTCAGGTCTCGATCATCTACTCGGATATCAACCAGTACTGGGTGGTGCTCACGGCAGCCGCGGCGCAAACGTTGAGCCCCGACGCCCTGTTGAATACCTACGTGAAGAGCGGCACAGGCGTCATGGTGCCACTGTCCGCGCTGGCAAAGATCGCCCCGGTCGCGACGCCCACCACGATCACTCATCAGAACCAGCTCGAATCGGCCGACATCACCTACAACCTTCCGCCGAAGATCGCCCCGGACAAGGGCAACGCCATGGTCGAGGAGGCCGTGCGCCAGCTCAACCTGCCCGAGGGGATCCGCATGGACTTCACTGGCACGAACCAGCGGCTGAAAGATGCTCAATCCAATGGCATGGTGTTGTTGATCGGGGCGATCCTCGCCGTCTATATCGTGCTGGGCATTCTCTACGAGAGCCTCGGGCATCCGTTGACGATCATCTCCACACTGCCGGCTGCGGGCGCAGGTGCCTTCCTCGCCATGCTGATCACGCAGCAGCAGCTCACGCTGATGACGATCATCGCGGTGCTGTTGTTGATCGGCATCGTGAAGAAGAACGCCATCCTGATGGTCGATTTCGCGCTCGTCGCGCAACGCGAGTACGGGATGTCACCCGTGGAGGCGATCCGTCAGGCTGCGCTGGTGCGGTTCCGACCGATCACCATGACCACCCTGGTGGCGATGGGCGCAGCGCTTCCGCTGGCGATCGGCTTCGGCGTGGGTTCGGAGATGCGTCGCCCGCTCGGTATCGCGATCGTCGGCGGCCTGCTGGTATCGCAGCTTCTGACCTTGCTCAGCACGCCGGCGATCTACCTGTGGAACCACGATCGCAAGATTCGCGTGGCACGGCGCAAGGACCGTCGCATGCTCAAGCACCGCTACAAGAACTGGTTGAAAATCCGCAAAGCCTGACAATCCCGCTCGTTGTAGGAGCCGATTCATCGGCGATCGGGTGCTCGCCTCACCCTGGCCCGCTGCCGCGGGACCGCCGATGAATCGGCTCCTACAAGTTACGGACAGCGTTGGGATTACACCGCGGGTGTGGCGTCCACGACCGGTGCTGTGGCGGGCAACATGTGCGCCTTTTTCCAGCTGCCACGACGGTAGTACACCGTCGTGATCACCAGCGAGACGAGAGAGCCGACGGGAAAGCTCCACCAGATCGCATCCGCACCGATGACCGGTTCGAGCAGCGCAGCGAAGGGATAACGCACGAGCCACATCGAGATGATAAGCACGACCAGCGGCAGCATCACCGCACCCGTGGCGCGCACCACACCGAACATCACGAAGGTCACGCCGAACAGCAGGAAGGACCAGACCACGATGTGGTTGAGGTGCTGGGCGATACCGATGGCCGAGCTGTCACTGCCCAGGAACAGCACCAGCGCCGCGCGGTTGAACAGGTAGATGATGAGCACCAGCGTGCCGGTCAGTGCGAAGTTGGTCAGCACACCGGCGCGCCCGATGCCCGCGACGCGATCCCAACGCTTCGCACCGACGTTCTGCGCCACCATCGAGGACACCGCGCTGCCGATCGCCAGTGCGGGCATCTGGATGTACGTCCACAGCTGCGAAGCAGCGCCGAAGGCCGCCGTGGTCTGCGAGCCGTGCCGGTTGACCAGCGACATCATGATGATGGCCGACGACGCGATCACGACCATCTGCGCGCCCATGGGCAACCCTTTCGCCAGCAGGCTTTTGAGGATGGCGACATCGGGTACGAGCAGACGCAGTTCGTGACGGTGGATGCACAGGAAATATTTCTTCCGGTAGAGCCAGACGAAAAGGGCGAGCAGGGTGGTGGTCTGCGCGATGAGCGTCGCCACCGCGGAGCCGGCAATCCCCATGTGCGGCACCAGGCCGAGACCGAAGATGAAGAGTGGGTTGAGCGCGATGTCGAGGATCACCGAGATCAGCATGAAGATGAAGGGCGTGCGTGAGTCGCCCGCGCCCCGCAGCGTCATTCCGAGGAAGGTATAGAGGTACATCGCAGGCAGCGCGACGAAGATGATGCGCAGGTACTCGATCGCATAGGGCTGCGCGTCATGCGGCGTGCCCATGGCGCGAAGCATCGCGGGCGTGGCGATGAAGCCGCCGATGGCGACCAGCAGCGAGATCGCAACGAAGAACCCGAGGCCCGTGCCGACCACGCGGCGCGCTTCCGGAATGTCGTGCGCTCCGACCGTCTGTCCGACCAGGATCGTCGTGGCCATGCCGATGCCGAAGACCACGCCCAGAAGGAAGAACAGGATCAGGTTGGCATTGGAGGTTGCGGCGAAGGCGGCCTCGCCAAGGAAGTGACCGACCCAGATGGCATTGATCGACGCATTCAGCGACTGCAGCACGTTCGCGCCCAGGATCGGCAGCGAGAAGAGCAGCAGCGTGCGGGCGATCGGACCTTCGGTCAGCGCAACGCGCCTGGCCGGGAGTGTCATGCTTCACCACCCGCACGCGCAGCGAGAACACGTACGTAATCGCGGATATCCGGCGGCCATGCTTCGGTCAGCGTATCGAAGCGGAGCCGGTCACTGCGGTGGAACGCACGCGATGCTTCCTCGTAGTCGGGCAGGTTGCCGGCCAGCGCCATCATCACGCGGTCCACCGCTTCGCTGGCCTGGCGCAGGCGATCCGCGGGAGCCTGCTGGCGACTCGCGGTTTCGACCAGACGGCGCAGGGCGACGGACGCGCCACCGGGCTGAGCCGAAAGCCAGCCCCAATGTCGCGGCAGAAGGGTTACTTCCCGCGCCACGACACCCAGCTTCGGCCGCCCGGGCCCACGTTTGGCCGGCGGCTCGTGGCCCGGCAGTCGCGCCAGTACGTCGTGGGTGGTGCCGCGGTAGTCGATGTCGAYGGGGCGGCCCGTACTGTCGTCGTAAATGATCGGCGAGGCGTCAGGGCGCGCGTCGAGCAGATGCTTGCAGCGCTCGACCACAGCCGCGAGCGATCCCGCAGCCAGGCGCGTCATGCCATCGAAGGCGATAAAGGTGGTCATCGGTGTCTCGGGAAGCGGGTGCGATGCCGCCATATTACCCGGATTAAATAAACCGTCAATCTCCCCGGGTAAAACCCTCTTCGGTAATCCACTCGATGAAGGCGCGAAGACGCGCATTGTGCCGTCGGTCGGGGGGATAGACGAGATACACCGGGAGCGGCGCGGGCTGCCATGGCGCCAGCACCGGGACCAGCTCGCCCTTGGCAATGTGGTCCGCCACGGTGAAACCGAGCGCCTGCACGAGTCCGAGACCGGCAATCGCTGCCGCGGTATGCGCGTTGCTCTCGTTGACCTCCACGGCAGCCGTAAACTCGATCTCGAACGTCCGCCCGTCTTCACGGAATCGCAGCGGGTGCATGCGACCGCTGTGCGCGGAGAAATAGCCGACCACGTCATGACCGTCACGGACGATGTCTTCGGGTAACGCAGGCGTGCCGCGACGGGCGAGATAGGCCGGCGTGGCGCAGAGCGTCCACGACAGCTCGGCAATCTGGCGCGTGACCAGGGCGGGGTCGTCCCCCGTGCTGCGGATCGCACAGTCGATGCCTTCGCTGATCAGGTCCACGGTGCGATCCGTCACGCCCAGCTGCACGCGTATTCCGGGGTAGCGTGCCCGGAACCCCGGCAGCGCCGGAATGATCAGGCCCGCCGCGACCGACCCGCCGGTGTCGATACGCAGGTTCCCTACAGGGTTATTGCGGCCGCCGGCCAGGGTGGTCTCGAACTCGTCGAGCTCCGCGAGCCATTGGCGGGTACGCTCGTAGTAGGCAGCTCCCTGGGCGGTCACCGTCACGCGCCGCGTGGTCCGCTCCAGCAGGCGTACACCCAGTTCGCCCTCGAGGCCCTGGATCAGCTTGGTCACCGTGGACTTCGGCATGCGCAGGGCGTCGGCCGCGCGACCGAAGCCACCGGTCTCCACCAGTCGGCCGAAGACCCGGATGGCAAGAAGATGATCCATGGCTGTTTCCCCGCAGGAATAATGAAATCGCGATTCCATTATTTATCCGCGAACGGGGAATAACCATCTTGGGTGAATCGACCGCGCCGCGGTTATCGGAGCCGAAGATCATGCATACCCTCGCCACCAGCAACGTCCACACCACTCGCCATGCCGGCAAGATCGTCCTCGTCACCGGCGGCAGCTCGGGCCTCGGCCTCGCCACGGCCGAGCGCTTCGTCCGCGAAGGCGCCACCGTCTATATCACCGGCCGTCGTCAGGCCGAGCTCGATACGGCCGCCGCGTCCCTCGGCGTCACCGCCATCCAGGGCGACATCGCCAAGGCAGCCGACCTCGATCGCATCTTCGCCACCATTCGCGACAAGAGCGGACGCCTCGACATCCTGTTCGCCAACGCAGGTGGCGGTGAATTCGCGCCTCTCGGCCAGATCAGCGAGGCGCAGTTCGACAAATACTTCGGCATCAACGTGAAGGGCACGCTGTTTACCGTGCAGAAAGCGCTGGAGCTGATGACCCCGGGCTCGGCCATCGTCCTCAACGGTTCCATGGTGTCCATCAAGGGCGCCCCGGCCTTCGGCGTTTACGCGGCCACGAAGGCGGCACTGCRCTCGTTCGCCCGCACCTGGGCCAGCGACCTGAAGGGTCGCGACATCCGCGTCAATGTCGTCGCGCCGGGCACCGTGGTCACGCCGGCGTACACGTCGGAACTCGGCATGAGCGAGCAGCAGATCGCCGAGTACAGCGCCTACGTCGAGAGCATCACGCCGCTCGGCCGCACCGGCACCCCGGACGAAATCGCCAAGGCCGTCTCCTTCCTCGCGTCAGACGAAGCCAGCTACATCACCGGCATCGAGTTGTTCGTCGACGGCGGTCAGGCGCAGATCTGACGGGGGTCTTCCCAGCGGCGACGCGGCTTGCCGTTTTTTTGTAGGAGCCGATTCATCGGCGAACCCTCAGGTCGTCGCGCGTGCGAATGAAGCTTTGCGATCATCAGGCGAGCGGTTAGACGCCGGTGCAATTCAACGCACGGCCTCGTTCGCGATCGCAGCCGTGAGGGTTCGCCGGCGCAGCCGGCTCCTACAACAGACCTACGTTGCGCTTCATCGAAACATCGCCCAGCAGGCCCCGAGGGTGAGAACGCTCAATGAAGGCCCCAGGCATATGAGTCCATGGAGAGGACGCCATACGTGATGCCTCCATCGATCGCCGTCGGAACATCGCTCCCGGCGGCGCCGGYGGCGACGAGGAGTGGCAGGTAGTGCTCCTCGGTCGGATGCGCACGGATGGCGCTGGGCGCAAGGCGGCGGTAGTCGCGCAGGGCGTCCGTGTTGCCCTCGAGAACGGCCTTGCGGCTCCAGGCGGCGAACTCGCTGGCGTACGCGGCGTTCTCCCCCGAGCGACGCACCTCGTACAGGTTGTGCGTAAGGCTGCCCGAGCCGACGATGACTACGCCCCGGTCACGCAAAGGCGCCAGCGCCTTGCCCAGGCGCAGTGCACCGGCCGCGTCCAGGTTATGTGGCATCGACACCTGGATCACCGGCACGTCCGCATCCGGTCGCAAATAGCGCAGCGGCACCCATGCACCGTGGTCGTAACCGCGCTCCGGGTCGACGATCGCGACGAAACCCGCATCGATCAACAGCGACGCGGTCTCGCATGCCAGCCCCGGCGAGCCCGGCGAGGGATAGGTAAGCGTGTAGAGCGGCGGCGGAAAGCCTCCGAAGTCGTGGATCGTCCCCGGCATGGCCGCGCCGGTCACCCGTATACCGCCCGTCTGCCAGTGCGGTGAGACGACGACGATCGCCATCGCGTTAGCGAGACGCTCACCGATGTCGGTCAGGCGCGGACCGAGCAAACCCGGCTCGAGCGCGAAGGTCGGGGCACCGTGGGAGATGAACAGGGCGGGGGCGCGGAGCATGGCGGACACCTGATGACATGGAGGCGGATGCCTCCCCCTAGCAATGTAGGGGGTGTCGCACGGGGGATAAATCGTCGTGGGAAGAACACATTGGCGCACCCGGGGAACAACCTCTGCTTGCCGGCGGGCCAGCCTCAGGTCAAACGAACCTCGCGTGCGCTCTCACCGAGCTCATCGATGGACACCGGGCGCGAGAAGAAAAAGCCCTGCATCGACGTGCACTCTTCGTCGAGCAGCCAGCGCCGCTGGCGGTCGGTCTCGACGCCTTCGGCGACGACCTCGAGGTTGAGGCTGCGCGCGAGGAAGACGATCGAACGACAGATCGATGCGTCGACGTCGTCCTGCAGCAGCGCGCTGGTGAAATGCCGGTCGATCTTGATCTTGTCCAGCGGAAGCCGCGACAGATAGGTCAGGTTCGAATAACCCGTGCCGAAGTCGTCCAGCGCGATGCTGACGCCCATCGCACGCAGCTCGTGCAGCGTGCGAATAGCGCGTGCCGGCTCGTTCATGAAGGCGCTTTCGGTCAGCTCCAGCTCCAGCGACGAAGCGCTCGCCCCCGTTTCGGCCAGTGCCTGGCGCACTTCGGCCACGAGGTCGACGTGTACCAGTTGCTGCGCCGAGATGTTCACGGCGATCCGGCAGCCGGGACCCAGCAAGGCGGCGATGCGTCGTTGCTGCCGGCACGCCTCGCGCAACACCCACTGGCCGATCTGCACGATGGCGCCGGTCTCTTCCAGCAAGGGCACCAGCTTGTCGGGCGTACCCAGGTCACCCGGCGCGGACGGCCAGCGCAATAGCGCTTCCACACCGATGACGCGGCCGTCGTCGCCCGCGTGCTGTGTCTGCCAGGCGAGCGCAAGCTCGTTGTCGAGGTTAGCGCCGGACAACCGCGAGAGCACGGTCAGACGCGCCATGGCGGTAGCGTGCATGTCGGCGGAATAGCGCTTCCACGTGTGACGCCCCGAACGCTTTGCGTCGTACATCGCCGTATCGGCATTGCGAATGAGCGTGTCCGCGTCGGAACCGTCACGCGTGGCGAAGGCCACGCCGATGCTGCACTTCAGTCGCTGCATCGTGCCGCCGACTTCCAATGGCTCTTCGATGGCGCACTGGATGCGCGGCAACACGTCGAGCGCTCGCGCCGGTGAACACGTGAAAGGGATCATCGCGACGAACTCGTCGCCACCGAAGCGGCCGATGTGACCGAGTCCGTCGAGGACATCGCCCAGTTTGAGCGTCACGTCGCGCAACACCTGGTCGCCCAGTGCATGCCCGAGTGCGTCGTTGATGAACTTGAAATGATCCAGGTCGATGAAGAGCACCATGACGCCGGAGCCATCACGTTGCGATTGCCGGACCAGATGCTCCAGCTTTTCGCGCAAGGCACGGCGATTGGGCAGGCCGGTGAGCTCGTCGTGCGTCGCCTGGTGATTGAGTCGTTCTTCGTAACGGCGCTGCTGCGTCACGTCGCGCACGATCGCCAGGGTGCCGCGCCCACGTGAGTCCCGGTAGTCCGAAAGCGCCAGTTCGGCCTCGAAGGGCATGCCATCCTCGGGGTTGAGCCAGGCATTGACGCTCGTTCCTTCCGGCGCGCCCCCGCGCATCGCCTCCAGTGCGTCGGCGTCCATGAATTCCGCGGCGTGACGGCCAACCAGTGTCGCGCCGTCCTGCCCGAGGCGTTCCTCCGCAAGCAGGTTCGCGTACTCGATACGATCGTTGCGCACGATGATCACCGGCAGCGGCATACGCGTCATCAGCTGCCTGTAAGCCGCTTCGCTCGCCGCGAGATCGCGGTCGGTGTCGCGCTGGTGAAGGGTGCTGAGCGACAGGGCCTGGATGAGGTGACTCTGTCGGCGATAGGCGCGATCGAAGGCTGCCGCGAAGGCGTTGAGCAAGAGGACGAGCGCGAACGTCGCCAGCATCGATGAGCGCGCCTGCCGGAGCCACTCGTCGAAGATACCGGCGCGGTCGAGGCTTACCTGGACCGCGAACGGGTAGCGAGCCGACGCGGCCCAGGCGTAGATCCTCTGGTCGTCGGCATGCTGTCCGTTCGCCCCGGGCGTGGGCACGGGGCCGCTCCAGGACATGCCGCGGTCCGTGCGATTGCTCGCGAAGCGACGTCCATCCAACGAGAAGACCGCCATATCCGCACTGCCGCCCATCATCGAGCGGCTCATGCCATCGCGTACGCGTTCTTCGTCGATCAGGGTGCCGAAGGCCGCCGGCTCCCCGACCCGCGAATCGACCAGGACACGAATGGCCGAAGGCGCCCCGTTGTGTGTATCGGTGACGATGACGCGCACGCTGGCACCCAGCGCCTCGCGCCGGGGAGCGGCCAGGCTGTCGCGCCAGTCCATCAAGGACGCACCGGTACTGGCAAGCAGCATGCCCTGCGCATCCAGGGCCACTAACGTCGGCAACTCGGGATGGCGGGCCTGCACCTCGCCCAGGCTCATGTGCAGCGGGCCGGGCGCGATGCCGTTGACCGCGTTACGCAGCGCGAGCAACGGCCCGAGGCTGGCGTCGATGTCCTGGTCGACCATGCGTACCGTGCCACCGACCGAGCCGGCAAGCTGCCGGCGCCCATTGGCAAGCATGCCGCGGTAGGCGTCGATCTGCAGGATGGCGACCAGCGTGACGAGGCCCACGGTGAGGCCGAGCGAGACGCCCCAGGTGGTCAGACGGATACGCCGGGCGCGCCGTTTCGCCGCGCCCTTGTCCATCGCGCCTTCCACCGTCACGCCCCCTTGCGCCCCAACGCCGTTCCTGTTCCCGCCGCTGGTCGGCGGCAGGGCCCTGTACGTCTGTAACGGCAGGGGTGCCGCCGCCTTGACCCCTGACAGGGCGTGATACCGCTACACACGAAAGGCGGGTGCAATATCGCCACGAATATTCTTAAGTAACCTCTTTTATTCACGTTCGATGGACACGATTTACCGAACGATCCAGTTCACTAACAAACGTCCCACCACAAGGACCAGTTCCCCCATGCGCTCGTCCCGCCCCACACTTGGCGTCATCGCCGCCGTACTCCTGTCCGCTGTCGCCCTCCCCGCCGCTGCCGATACCCACCTGGAACTCCAGGGGGGCCGCAGCTACATGGACACGCACGGCACCAACGTCTTCTTCCTCGAGTCCGTCTTCAACGCCTACCAGATCGGCCAGAGCCGCTTCACGTGGTCACCCGATGTCTCGGTCGGCTACATAAACGGTCGCCATATCGCCCATTACGACGATTACAGCCCCGGTGTGACCAACAATGTCTGGCTCGGCGCCGCCGGCGCCCGCTTCCACTACGGCACCGATAGCGACTGGTACCAGCCACTCTTCTTCAGCTTCCAGGTCGCTGGCACGGCAGGCGGCCACACGCAGGCGCTGTCCAGCAGCTACGAGTTCGTCAGCACACTCGGCTGGCAGATGAAGAACGTGAGCTTCCAGATCCGCCACATCTCCAACGGCAGCTTCCACGAGCCGAACCGAGGCGAGACGATGGCTCTGGTGGGTATCGGCTTCGACCTCTGATTCCTGTCCCTCGGACAGAGAAAAGCCGGCGCTTCGCAGCGCCGGCTTTTTTTGKGCTTCGTGTTGCCCGCCTGGTAGGAGCCGATTCATCGGCGATGGGTGCTTGCATCAGCGTGGCCCGCTGCCGCGGGATCGCCGATGAATCGGCTCCTACAGGGAAGGGGTTGCCTGGTCTTAGTGTCCCGCCGCGGCCGGGCCGGCCTTGGCCGCGAACGGTGGCTTCGCCAGCCAGACGATGAACACCAGACCGATGAAGACGTAACCGAGCAACTGGAAGACCTCGTTGAACGAGATCTGGTAGCCCTGGTTGGTAATCATCGCGTTCAACGCCGATGTCGCGTACTGCGGATCGCCGTGGCCGATCGTGGTCAGTGCCTGTTGTGCGGTCGGGTCGAACGGCGTGATCGATTCGGTCAGCCGCTCGTGATGGACGATCGCCCGTCGATCCCACAGGAACGTGGTCAGCGACGCGGCGAAACTACCGCCCAGCGTACGCAGGAAGGTGGCGAGGCCGGAGCCCGCTGCGATCTCGCGCGGCTGCAGGTCGGACAGCAGGATGCTGAGGATCGGCATGAAGAATAAGGCCACGCCCAGGCCCTGGATGAGCTGCACCATCGCGACACTGTAGAAATCGATATCGAGATAGAACTCCGAGCGCATGAAACACGTCGCGCCCATTACCAGGAAGGCACCGGAGGCCAGTACACGCAGGTCGAACTTGTGCGCGTATCGACCGACGAAGGGCGTCAGGATCACCGGGATGATACCCAGCGGCGCCGCGGCAAGACCCGCCCACGTCGACGTGTACCCCACGTTGCGTTGCAACCACTGCGGCACCAGCAGTCCGATCGCGAAGAACGCCGCGTAAGCCAGCACGAGACACAGCGTGCCCATCGCGAAGTTTCGATGCCGGAACAGCTTCAGGTTCACGATCGGGTCCTTGTCCGTAAGCTCCCAGATCAGGAACACGGCCAGGCCGATCGCGGCGATGATCGCGGTGATGACGATGAACGGCGATGAGAACCAGTCTTCGTCGTTGCCCTTGTCGAGCACCACCTGCAGCGCACCTACGCCGATGATCAGCGTGATCAGGCCGACGTAATCCACCTTCGGCTTCTCGGTCACCTCCGGACGTCCCTTCATCTGGTTCGCCACCACGAAGCTGGCGAAGATGCCGATCGGCACGTTGATGAAGAAGATCCACGGCCAGGTGTAGTTGTCCGTGATCCAGCCACCGAGGATCGGGCCCGCGATGGGCGCGACGACGGTGACCATCGCCAGCAGGGCGAGCGCCATGCCTCGTTTGGCGGGTGGATAAATCGAGATCAGCAGGCTCTGCGTGATCGGATACATCGGGCCGGCCACCGCACCCTGGATGGCGCGGAAGACGATGAGCATGGTCATGCTCTGCGCGATACCGCACAGGAACGAGGCCATCGAGAACAGCAGCGTGGCCATGACGAACAGCTTCGTTTCACCGAAGCGGCGCGTCAGGAAGCCGGTCAGCGGCAGCGCGATGGCGTTGCTGACCGCGAACGAGGTGATGACCCACGTGCTCTGGTTGGAGCTGACACCCAGGTTGCCCGCGATCGTCGGCAGCGACACGTTCGCGATCGTCGTGTCGAGCACCTGCATGAAGGTCGCAAGCGATAAGCCGATCGTGGACAGCGCCAGGTTGGGCGGTCGAAATTCGGTGCTCATTGGGCCGCCTCCTTACTTCGGAGCCTTCTGCTGTTCGCCTTCACCCGCCGATGCGTTCTCGTGGATCACGCGGGCGATGTCCTTGTCGGCGTCGGCAAGCTGCTTGTCGTAGATCGGCGTGGAGAACTCGGCCTTGGTCGGCGCCTGCGTGGAGAGCAGCGGGCCGCTCTGATCGTGCAGCGACACCGACACCTTGGTCGACAGGCCCAGGCGAAGCGGCTTCTCTTCGAGCTGCTTCGGGTCGGTGAAGACCACGCGTACCGGCACGCGCTGGACGATCTTGATCCAGTTGCCCGTCGCGTTCTGCGCCGGGAGGATCGAGAACGCGCTGCCGCTGCCGATGCCCAGGCTGCGAATCTTTGCCTTGTACACAGTCTTGCCGCCATACAGGTCCGCGGTCACGTCGACCGGCTGGCCGATGCGCATCTGGTTGAGCTGGGTTTCCTTGAAGTTCGCATCGATCCACACCTCGTGGAGCGGCACGACGGCCATCAGGGCGGCACCCGGCTGAACGCGCTGGCCGACCTGCACGGTGCGCTTGGCGATGTAACCGTCCACCGGCGCGACGAGCGTGGCGCGGACATCGTCAAGGTACGCAGAACGCAGCTTGGCGGCCGCGGCGCGGACATCCGGGTGCGAGGCGACGACCGTATCGTCGACGAGCACCTTGTTGCTGCTGTAAGCCTGCTTCGCGGAAGCCAGGCTGCTCTCGGCGGAGGTCAGCGTATCGGAAGCGTGCGACAGTTCTTCGGCGGAGATCGCACCGGACTTGGCGAGATCGCGGCGACGGTTATAGTCCTGGCGAGCGCGATCCACGGCGGTCTGGCGCACGGCCACGTCGGCCTGCGACGAGGTCACGTTGTTGTAGAGACCACGCACCTTGCGCACCGTGTTGGCGAGGTTGGCGCGGGCACTCTCCAGTGCGACTTCGGCGTCGCTCGGATCGAGCTTCACCAGCACGTCGCCCTGGTGCACCAGGTCGCCGTCATCGGCACCGATCGAGGTGACCGTTCCGGCGATCTGCGGGGTGATCTGGACGACGTTGCCGTTGACGTAAGCGTCGTCGGTGTCCTCGTACCAGCGACCCTCCACGAAATACCAGACGGTCCAGCCGATCGCGGCCAGCACGATGACGGCAACCAGCAACTTGAGGAAGAAGCCGCGACGGCTCTTCGGGGGCGGCGCAACGACGGCGCCGGATGGGGCAATGGTTTCTTGTGACATCGGAAGCGGCCTCGGTACGATTTTTAGTGGGTTGCGGGCGTGGCGGCGACGACCGGCTGGTCGTCGGCCTCGGGGCGGAAACCGCCGCCGAGCGCCTGAATGAGTTGGACGGACGTGTCGACCTGCTGCGCCTTCAGGGAGGCCATGCGCTGCTGTGCTTCAAGCAGCTGCTGGCGCACCACGAGCGATTCCAGGTAACTGCCGACGCCGGCCTTGTAGCGGAGCTGCGAGAGGTCGTACGCCTGCTGCGCGGCGTCCTGCGCACGCTGCTGCGCCTGGATCTGCGTGCCCAGCGAATCGAGGCCGGAGAGGTCATCGGCCACTTCGTTGAGCGCGCCGACCAGCGTCTTGTTGTATTGCGCGACGGCAAGGTCGTACTCGGCATCCTTGCCCGACAGGTTCGCGCGGAGACGACCACCGTCGAAGATCGGCAGGCTGACCGCCGGCAGCACCTGCCAGAAGCGCGCACGTGACGAGAACAGGTTGTCCGAACCACTCGCGGCCTGCGCGGCGAGAATGCCGAGCGACACGTTGGGCAGGAACTCGGTCTTTGCCGAGACGATGTCCTTCGATGCCGCCTCGACACGCCAGCGGGCGGCGACCAGGTCGGCACGATGGCCGAGCAGGTCCGCGGGCAGGTTGGCGGGAATCGCCACGGCCGACGGCGTCAGCGCGGCCGGGCGGGCGATCTCGATACCGCGATCCGGACCTTTGCCCAGCAACATGCTGAGCTGGATACGCGCGGTATCGATGGCGCGCTCCGACACGGCGATCTCGCGCTCGGCCGATGCCACTTCACTGTCGGCCTGCTTGACCTGCGTCTGGTTGTCGACGCCGGCGGCGACGCGCTGCACGGTCAGCTTCTGCGAGGCGTTGCTGCGATCGAGTTCGGCCTTGGCCACGTCCCGCTGGGTGAAGGCATAGCCGAGCTGCACGTAGGCGCGAGCGACGTTGGTGGAAATCTCGATACGCGCCGCGCGGGCATCGATTTCGGTCGCGCGCTGGCTGCCGAGTGCGGCTTCCCACGCGGCACGTTTGCCACCCCACAGGTCGAGATCCCAGCTGAAGTTGCCGTAGCCGAAC